>CANBTQ010000076.1 GCA_947372425.1 Comamonadaceae bacterium
TGATTGGAGTGAGGTGCTTCCCTGCGGGGCATTTATTAACTCCCCCATCCCCCCCGCCCCTTGCCCCCCGTCGGGACAAGGGGAGCCCAAAGCGGACAGCCGATTTTGTTTTGTCGCTTCGGCCATGGCCTTACCGGGAGCTGTTTTCACGTTTGGGCGTTGCCCTGCTAGGTCGTTCGCGTGGCGGCGAGCGTCCCGTGTTTCTTTGCAGCGAAGCGCGCAACCAGCATTTCAACCCAACCCGCCTCCGGCGCTCGGAACTAGCGGCGTGAGACCTGGGCCAACCACAGCAGTGGCAGCCTCACTTGGTTATTTCCGTATTCGGCGCGCAGCAACCAAATCGGCTGTCCGCATGAGGCACCCCTTACCCCGACGGGGGGTAAGGGGCGGGGGGGATGGGGGAGTTAATAACCAAGCCCCGCAGAACACAACACCTCTACGCAGAACATAAATGCAGTCCGCCACAGCGCAAACCCCACTGCCCAACCCCTTGCTGCACCCGCTGCAGCACGTACGCGCCCGCATCAACCGGTTCTGGATCAGCCGCCTCCACCCCGCCGACAACACCACCCTCACCCAGCGCAACGTCTACATCCTCCCCACCCGCCCCGGCTGGATGCTGGGCCTGACCCTGCTGGTGCTGCTGATCGCCAGCATCAACTACCAGCTCAACCTGGGCTATGTGCTGACCTTTCTGCTGGCCGGCTGCACCGTGGTCGGCATGCACGTGTGCCATGGCACGCTGCGCGGCCTGACGCTGCATCTGGCCGCACCCGAGCCCACCTTTGCCGGCCAGGCGGCCAGCGTCAGCGTGCAACTGCACAGCCCGCGCAAGACGCCGCGCTACGGCATTGGTCTGGCGGTGCTGGGCAGCGGGCAATGGGCCTGGACCGATGTGCCGGCACAGGGCAGTGCCACGGTGCACATCACCATGCACCCGCAGCAGCGCGGCCTGCAAGCCCTGCCGGCGCTGACGGCTGAGACCCGCTTCCCGCTGGGTACCTTCCGGGTCTGGACGGTGTGGCGCCCGGCCGCCAAACTGCTGGTCTATCCGGCGCCCGAGGCGCATGCGCCACCCCTGCCGCCGGGCGAGCCCAGTGCCGGTGGTGCCCAGACCGCGCAACGCCACAGCAGCGGCGAGTTTGACGGCGTGCGCGCCTACCGCCGGGGCGATCCGCTGAAGATGGTGGTCTGGAAAAAAGTGGCCAAGTCCGGCCAGCTGGTAAGCCGCGACACCCAGCAGGCCCAGCGCTTTGAGCTCTGGCTGGACCTGGGCCAGGTCGGCGCGTTTGGCGCGGCCGCCGCCTCGCTGGACCGCCGGCTGGGCCGCCTGTGCGCCTGGGTGCTGGCCGCCGACCGGCAGGACCTGCGCTACGGTCTGCGCCTGCCCGGGCTGGAGATTGCCCCCGATTCCGGCGATGCCCACCAGCGTGCCTGCCTGTCGGCCCTGGCCCTGTACTGAGATCACCCATGCACTGGATTGACCGACTCAAGCACCTGCCACGGGACGCCCGCGACACCCTGTTCCTGCTGGCGGTGATTGCCTGGATCATCCTGCCGCAGGTGGAGCATCTGCCGCTGTGGTGCAGCGCCATGACGGCGCTGGTCCTGCTGTGGCGCGGCTGGATTGCCGTCAAGGGCAAACCCCTGCCCTCGCGCTGGTGGCTGCTGCTTTTGCTGCTGCTGGCATCCGGCGCCACGTTTTACAGCCACCGCACCCTGCTGGGCCGCGACGCAGGGGTCACCTTCATCATCGTGCTGCTGGCACTCAAGACGCTGGAGATGCGGGCCCGGCGGGATGCCTTTGTGGTGTTTTTTCTGGGCTTCTTCGCCCTGCTGTCCAACTTCTTCTTCTCGCAAAGCCTGCTTACCGCCCTGGCCATGGTGGTCGGTCTGCTGGGTTTGCTGACAGCCCTGGTGAACCAGCACATGCCGGTGGGCCGCCCGCCGCTGTGGCTGGCTGCGCGCACCGCCGGCGGCATGGCCCTGCTGGGTGCGCCCATCATGGTGGCGCTGTTTGTGCTGTTTCCGCGCATTGCGCCGCTCTGGGGTCTGCCGGGCGACGCCATGGGCGGGCGCTCCGGCCTGTCGAACCGGATGGAAGTGGGCAGCATTGCCAGTCTGGCCCTGGATGGCAGCGTGGCCATGCGCATCCGCTTTGAAGGCGACATGCCGCGCAAGAGCGATCTCTACTTTCGCGGCCCGGTGCTGACCACCTTTGACGGGCGCGAATGGAAGCCGCTGCGCTCCGCCTTCCCGCCCTCCATGCAGCTGGCCAACCGCTTGCAGGTCAGCGGCGCGCCGGTGCGCTACGAGGTCACGCTGGAGGCCAACAACTACCCCTGGCTGCCGCTGCTGGACGCCACCGTGGACCGGCCCGAGGTCAAGGGCTACAACCCCCGCATGCAAACCGACCTGCAGTGGCGCACCGACCGTCCGGTCTCCGGCCTGCTGCGTTTCAAGGCGCAAAGTTACCCGGCGTTCCGCCACGGCCCGTTGCAGCAGGAGCTGGCCCTGCAGGACAGCCTGGACTTGCCGCCCGGCTACAACCCGCGCACCCTGCAACTGGCGCTGGAGCTGCGGCGCGACCCGCGCTATGCCCGGGCCGATGCCGCCACCCTGGTGGCAGTGGTGCTGGACAAGCTGCGCACCGGCGGTTACCGCTACACCCTGGACCCCGGCGTCTATGGCAGCAACACGGCCGACGAATTCTGGTTTGACCGCAAGGAGGGTTTTTGCGAGCACATCGCCTCGGCCTTTGTGCTGCTGATGCGGGCGCTGGATGTGCCGGCGCGCATAGTCACCGGCTACCAGGGCGGCGACCAGAATGCGCTGGATGGCGCCTGGACGGTGCGCCAAAGCGATGCCCATGCCTGGGCCGAGGTCTGGATGGCCGGCCAGGGCTGGGTGCGCGTGGACCCCACCGGGGCCGTGGCACCCGCACGCACCGGCACACTGCAACGCCTGCTGCCCCCGCGCAGCGTGATTGCGCAGGCCCTGGGCAACATCAGCCCGGGCTTTGAAATCAATCTGCGCGCCCTCTGGGAGGCCACCAACAACCGCTGGAACCAATGGGTGCTGAACTACACCCAGGACAGCCAGCTCAACCTGCTGCGCAATATCGGTTTTGCGTCGCCGCGCTGGGAAGACCTGAGCACGGTGCTGATCGGCCTGATCGTGCTGTTCAGCCTGGCCGGCGCGGCCTGGGCCCAATGGGAGCGCCTGCGCCAGGACCCCTGGCTGCGGCTGCTGCAGACCGCCGGCAACAAGCTGCGCCAGGCCGGGCTGGCGGTGGCGGCCAACACACCGCCCCGGCAGCTCGCCCGGCTGCTGCAAGGCGCGGGTGCGCGCGCCACGCTGGCAAGCGATGCACAGGAACTGGAACGCATTGGCGCCTGGCTGCTGCGCCTGGAGGCCTGGCGCTATGCGCCGGCACCACAGTCTGCACGCAACCGGCGTGCGGCGCTGGGTACACTGCGACGGGACATGCGCCAACTGCAATGGCCACAGCACCTGCCACCCTGAGCCCTGACACCGTGAAACTTTTCAAAACAAGCCTGATCGCCGCCCTGCTGGCAGCCTGTGCCCTGCCGGCCGGCGCCGGCGTCAAGAAAGTGCCCAAGAAGCACCACACGACGCCAGCTGCCAAGGTGTCCAAGGCCGCCGGCCCTCTGTATGGCGGGCGCCCCGAGGTCATGCAGCAGGCCGATGCCATCGCGCTGCAACGCGGGCTGGACCGCGACGTGGTGCGCCACGCCATCGGCCAGGCCCGCTACATACCCGGCATTGCCAAGGCCATCCTGCCGCCGGCCGTGGGCGTGGCCAAGAACTGGGCGGCCTACCAGGCCCGCTTTGTGGAGCCGCAGCGCATCAAGGCCGGCACCCGCTTCTGGCTGGCCAACCGCGACACCCTGGCCCGTGCCGAAAGCGAGACCGGCGTGCCGGCCCGCATCATCGTCGGCATCGTCGGCGTGGAGACCATTTACGGCCAGAACACCGGCAACTTCCGGGTCATGGACGCGCTCTGCACCCTGGCCTTTGATTTTCCGGCCGCGCACCCCAAGGCCGCTGCCCGCGCCGCCTTTTTCCGCAGCGAGCTCGAAGAGTTTCTGGCGCTCACCGCACGCACCCACACCGACCCGCTGGCGCTGCGCGGCAGCTATGCCGGCGCCCTGGGCTGGCCGCAGTTCATGCCCTCGAGCTGGAGCAAGTACGCAGTGGACTTTGACGGCGACGGCCGGGTGGATCTGTTCAACAGCCAGGCCGATGTGATCGGCTCGGTGGCCAACTACTTCAAGGCCTTCCACTGGCAGCGCGGCCTGCCCACCCATTTTCCGGTGCACATGGATGCGGCGCGGCTGGACCTGCCCACGCTGCTGGCACCCGACATCCTGCCCAGCTTCAGCGTGGCCGAACTGGCCGCCAAGGGCGTGCTGCTGGACGAGGCCGACGCGCCCTTCACCGGGCCGCTGGCGCTGATCGAACTGCAGAATGGTGACGCCCCGGCGCAGTATGTGGCGGGCACCGAAAACTTCTATGCCATCACGCGCTACAACTGGAGCAGCTACTACGCCATGGCCGTGATCGAACTGGGTCAGGCCGTGGAGGCTGCCGTGGCAGCCCAGACCGCCGCGCCCGATGCCGTCGCAACGCCCATCGCACAATAAGGCATGGCCACCGCGCAAACCGCTACACCCACCATGACGCTGGACCGCAGCGACGGCAGTGCCACCCTGGAGCTGTACCGCGCGGCCCTGGGCCCGGTGCACACCGACTACTACCTGCGCGCCTTCACCCGCATGGATGCGGCCACCAGGCCCGGCACCGGCTGGAACTGGGCTGCCGCCCTGCTCACCCTGAACTGGCTGCTGTTCCGGCAGCTCTGGATTGCCGCGCTGGCCTACGCCGGCGCCGTGGCGGCCACATTGCTTTTGCTGTTTGGCATAGGCCGGCTGGTGTTTCAACTCACGGCGGATGCACAGTGGGCACTGCTGGCGGTCTGCGCGCTGCTGGCCGTGGCCATTCCTGGCGCCTATGGCAACCGCTGGTTCTACGCCGCCTGCAACAAAAAGATGGAACGTGCCCTGGTCGCCAGTGCCACGCTGACCGAGGCCTGTGCCGTCTTGAGCCGGCGCGCCAGCGGGCGCAAGCACCTGGGTGGCCTGCTGGCCGGCAATCTGCTGCTGTGCGGCCTGGCGGCCGTGCTGGTGCTGGGCGGGTCAAAAGCCAGCACAGCGCCCACCGCAAGTGCCTTGCAGGCCAGCCCGGCCACTGTCCTGGAGCCGCAGCCCAGCGGCTTGGCCAAGCACTCACTGGCGGCCCTGCCCACCGAGGCCGGCAGCGGCACGCCAGCGGCTGCAGCCCCTGCCAGCGCCCCCGGCGCAGCGGCCTTTGCGCCAGCGGCCACTGCCAGTGTTCCGGCCCCTGCCGCATCGGCTGCGACACCATCCGCATCCGTGTCGACAACAGCGGCGGGCGGCGCCATCGAGCCCCTGTCCGCAGCACAGGTCTCGCGCAGCAGCCAGGGCCGGGTGCAGGCATTGACCACGGCGCCGGTCGCGGCCGCCCCTGCACCGTTTGCATCTGCCACGCCGCCTGCCGCTCCGGCCGCAAGTGCCAGCCTGGTAAATGCTGCAGTGCCACCGGTAGCCGCCACGCCCGCAAAGCCGGTATCGGACGCCAGCGCCCCGTCGGCCCGGGGCAAAAAGCCCAAGACAGCCAAGCCGGCCGTCAAGCCCGCAACCCACGCGGCAAAGGCCCCCGCCCACGCAGCAGTTGCCCGCACCGCAGCCCCGGCAGCCGCCAGTGCCACCGTGCCGGCCGCTGAAGAAAAATTTCTGATCAATGTCGGCCTGTTTGCCGATGCCAACAATGCCCGCAACGCTTACACCAAGCTACAGGATGCGGGCTTGCCCGCGCTGTCACAGGAAGTCGCGTCGAAAAAGGGGCCGCGCACGCGGGTGCGCGTGGGTCCGTTCGAGAGCCGGGCCGAGGCCGAGCGCGTTGCAGACAAGATCCGCGCGCTGCAGCTCGACGCCGCAGTGTTCAAACCCTAGAAACCCGGCGCCGGGCAGCCTGTGCCCTCAGCCCACCACCACGCTTTCAAATACCGGATAGAGCGAATCGACCCAGGTGTCCACCTCGGCCTCGGCCACGTTCAGGTGGGCCAGGCAGGCGGGGCCGTGCTGGTCCCACTCGCGGTGCTTGAGCAGGCCTTCGTGGCGTGCCACCAGGTATTCGGCCACCAGCCCCATGGCCACCAGGGTACGGGCTTCAGCCGGGAAATGGCTGTCGCCCAAAATGCTGAAGTCGTGGTGCAGGCGCACCGCCACCACGGTCATCGCAGGCAGCCGCCAGGTCTTGGCCACGATGGCACCGACCACCGCATGGTCGGTCTTGTGGGCCGCGTTTTCGGTTTGCGTGAAGGAGCGGTCCTGCCGGGCCAGTGCCTCGGCCAGGGTGCCGGGATAGCCCTTGAGGCCGAGCAGCATGACGGGAATGCCGACATGGCAAAACAGGCCGCAGGTATGGGCCACGTCGGCATCCACGCCGTACAGCTGGCGGGCAATAAAGCCCATGGCCAGGGCGCGGCGGGTGGAGGTTTCCCAGAAGTGTTCGATCAAGGGCGAAGCGATGCGGATGGCATTGCGGGTGAGCAGGCAGGTCAGGATGTCTACCGTGGGGCCCACGCCCAGCATGGACACCGCCTGCGCCACCGTGTCGGCCGGGCGCGAGCGGGCATACAGGGGGCTGTTGACAATGCGCATCAGCGAGGCGGCCATGGCTACATCGCTGGAGGCAATGCGGGCAATTGCAGCGGGGTCCGGATCGGCACTGGCCAGTTCCGCGCGCAAGGCCGACAGCAGTTCCGGACACGGTGGAATCACGATATCCCGTACCGGCCCTGCCTTGCGTGCGTGGTCCAGTTCCAGATTGATTTTTTCAACGCTCATGTGCTTCCCTTCGGCAGGCATTATCCCGTGAATCCTTGACCGTCGACATAGCCGGTCGCGCTTAGTAGGTGCTGCCCACACACAGGCAGCCATTGGTACTAGGATGAAATTTCCTTCCCCCGCATGAGAACAAAAACATGAGCCACAAGCACGACCACCTTCTGCACAACATCCTTCTGGAGGCCCCGGGCACCAACATCCACTGGCGCGAAATCGAGTCCCTGCTCAACCACCTGGGTGCCCATGTGGAGCCGGCCAACGGGGCCCGCTTTAAAGTCACGCTCAATGAGGTCACCGACTTTCTGCACCACCCGCACCACAGCAGCGTGTGCACGCGCGACCACATCAAGCACCTCAAGACCTTTCTTACGCAAGCGGGCGTGGTCGTTCCCGGCGACCCGCCTTCTGACGGCGCCTAGGCGCCAACTGCTGCGTGCTTGAGACGAATCAATAAGCCCTTGCGTAATTCCATGCACTATGGCTGGGCCACATGCCTGTTGGCAGTGTCGATTACGGAGGGGGTTTTGTGTTTCAACTTCACGCGCTATCCATTGCCCGCAGGCTCACACTGCTCACCGCCACCTGTCTGCTGGGCATCAGTTGCCTGGTAGGCGTGCTGCTGGTTTCCGAGCGCAGCCTCATCATGGAGGAGCGCCAGCAAGGTGTGCAGCAAGCGGTTGAAAGCGCGCACAGCCTGGTGGCGTACTACCAGGGCCAGGCCGCAGCCGGCACACTCACCGAGGAAGCAGCCCGCAAGGCCGCCCTGGCGGCTGTCAAGGCGCTGCGATACAGCGGCTCCGAATACTTCTGGATCAACGACATGCAGCCGGCCATGGTGATGCATCCGATCAAGCCCGAACTCGACGGCAAAGACCTGAGCGGCAACCAGGATCCGAATGGCAAGCACCTGTTTGTGGAATTCACCCAGGTCGTCAAGGCCAGCGGCAGCGGCTTTGTCTGGTACATGTGGCCCAAGCCAGGCAGCGACACACCGGTGCAGAAGGTGTCGTATGTCAAAGGCTTTGCACCCTGGGGCTGGGTCATCGGATCGGGCGTGTATGTGGACACGGTGGACGGCTTTGTGGCCAATCGCTTTGGCAAGGCTGCCCTGGGCACGGCGGCACTGGCGCTGCTGCTGGTCATCGTGGCCGTGCTGATTACCCGCGGCGTGATTGCCCAGGTCGGCGCCGAGCCGGCCATGGCAGCGGCCATCACCCGCAAGATGGCCGGTGGTGATCTGGCGGTGGCAATCCGCCTGCTGCCGGGTGACCACGACAGCCTGCTGCACTCCATTCAGGACGTGCGCGACAGCTTTGCCCGCATCGTGGGCCAGGTGCGCCAGGGCTCGCTGGGCGTGGCCGCCGCCAGTGCCGACATTGCGCGCGGCGATGCCGACCTGTCATCCCGCACCGGGCACCAGGCCAGCGCCCTGCAGCAAACGGCAGCCAGCATGCAGGCACTGGGCGCCACGGTGCAGCGCAACGCCGAATCGGCCCATCTGGCCAATGAACTGGCGCAAAGCGCAGCCGGTGTGGCCATCAAGGGCGGTGTGGTGGTGGGTCAGGTGGTGGAAACCATGCGCGGCATCAACGAATCCTCACACCGCATCTCGGACATCATCAGTGTGATCGACGGCATCGCCTTCCAGACCAACATCCTGGCCCTCAACGCGGCCGTGGAGGCTGCGCGGGCCGGTGAGCAGGGCCGGGGTTTTGCCGTGGTGGCCACCGAGGTGCGCTCACTGGCCGGACGCAGTGCCGAGGCCGCGCGTGAGATCAAGCACCTCATCAGCGCCAGTGTGGAGCGGGTGGAACACGGCACCACACTGGTGGACCATGCCGGTGCCACCATGCAGGAGGTGGTGAGTTCCATCCAGCGCGTGACTGCCATCATGGCCGAGATCACCGCAGCCAGCAGCCAACAGGCCATGGAGGTATCGCAGGTGGGTAGCGCCGTGTCCACGCTCGACCAAGCCACGCAGCAAAACGCTGCGCTGGTGGAGCAGATGGCCGACGCCGCCGCGCAACTCAAGGACCTGGCCGACGACCTGGTGCACACGGTGTCGCTGTTCAAACTGGAAGCCTGAACGTGCAATAAGGGTGTCAGCCTGGGGCGGCCCGGCGCTGCCTGTCTAGGCCCCCACGGTCGCCCGCTTCGGGCTGACTCAAGCCCCGGCGACCAAATACTCGCGGCTGATGTGGGCACCCAGATCGTTGACGCGGTCCAGAAACTGGGTCAGGTAGGCGTGCAGGCCGGTGGCCAGAATCTCGTCGATGCGGCCGTACTTCAGTTCGGCGCGCAGCTTGCCGGCACGACGCAGGGTTTCGCTGTCGGGGTTGCTGCCCACCAGGGCCAGGTTGTTCACCACCTCGTTCAGGCTGGCGTGCAGCGAGCGCGGCATGTCGGCCTTGAGGATGAGCAACTCGGCCACGCGCTCTGGGCGGATCACATCGCGGTAGACCTTGCGGTACACCTCAAATGCAGACACGCTGCGCAGAATGGCGCTCCAGTGGTAGAAGTCGTACTCCTGGTCGCGCTCGTTGGCGGCGCCGTAGAAATCGCTTTGCACGGCGTGGAACTTCACATCCACCAGACGCGCCGTATTGTCGGAGCGTTCCAGGAAGGTGCCCAGGCGCATGAAGTGCAGGGCCTCGTCCATCAGCATGGTGCCCACGGTCACGCCGCGTGACAGGTGCGAGCGGAACTTCACCCATTCAAAAAACTGCGAGGGATCGGCTTCGAACTCGCTGCTCTTGATCATGCGTTTGACTTCCAGCCAGGTCTGGTTTTGCGTTTCCCAGACTTCGGTGGTCAGCGCCCCGCGCACAGCACGCGCGTTCTCGCGCGCCGCGCCCAGACAGGACACGATGGAGGACGGATTGCTCTCGTCCTTGACCATGAAGTCGATCACATCGCGGGCGTTCACGCTGTCGTATTGCTTGGCATAGGCGCCGCTCAGTTCGCTGATGCTCAAGAGGCCTTGCCAGCCCATTTGCGCCACGGCGTCGCTTTGCGGCAGCAACGATGTCTGGTAATTCACATCCAGCATGCGCGCGGTGTTCTCGGCCCGCTCGGTGTAGCGGGACATCCAGAAAAGATGGTCTGCGGTACGTGACAGCATTTTTTTAGTTCTCCAAAATCCAGGTATCTTTGGTTCCGCCGCCTTGGGACGAGTTCACCACCAGCGAGCCTTCTTTCAGGGCCACGCGGGTCAGGCCACCGGGCACCATTTGCACCGTCTTGCCGGACAGCACATAGGGGCGCAGGTCGATGTGGCGCGGCGCAATGCCGCTTTCCACAAACGTGGGGCAGCTCGACAGGCTGAGTGTGGGCTGGGCGATATAACCCTCCGGGTTGGCCTGCACGGCCTTGCGGAAGTCTTCGTTCTCGGCCTTGGTGGCAGCGGGCCCCACCAGCATGCCGTAGCCGCCGGCGCCATGCACTTCCTTGACAACCAGATCCTTCAAGTTGGCCATGGTGTAGGCCATGTCGTCCTTGTTGCGGCACATATAGGTGGGCACGTTGTTCAGAATGGGCTTTTCGCCCAGATAGAACTCGATCATCTTGGGCACATAGGGATAGATCGACTTGTCGTCGGCAATGCCGGTGCCCACGGCGTTGCAGATGGCCACGTGGCCGGCGCGGTAGGCTTCCACCAGACCGGCGCAGCCCAGCGTGGAGCTGGGGCGGAACACCGTGGGGTCCAAAAAGTCGTCATCGACGCGGCGGTAAATCACATCCACACGGCGCGGGCCGCGCGTGGTGCGCATGTAGACGAACTTGTCCTTCACAAAAAGGTCTTGCCCTTCGACCAGTTCCACACCCATTTGCTGGGCCAGGAAGGCGTGTTCGAAGTAGGCGCTGTTGTACATGCCGGGCGTCAGCACCACCACCGTGGGTTCGTTGGTGGTCTCGGGGCTGCTGGCACGCAGGGTTTCCAGCAGCAAGTCGGGGTAATGGGCGACAGGCGCCACGCGGTGCGCGCTGAACAGATCGGGGAAGAGGCGCATCATCATCTTGCGGTCTTCCAGCATGTAGCTCACGCCGCTGGGCACGCGCAGGTTGTCTTCCAGCACGTAGTACTCGCCATTGCCCTGGGCGTCGGGTGCGCGCACGATGTCGATGCCGGAAATCTGCGAGTAAATGTTGTTGGGCACATCCACACCCACCATCTCGGGGCGGAACTGGGCGTTGTGCTCAATCTGCTCACGCGGGATGTGGCCGGCCTTGAGGATTTCCTGGTCGTGGTAGATGTCGTGGATAAAGCGGTTCAGCGCATTGACACGCTGTAC
>CANBTQ010000077.1 GCA_947372425.1 Comamonadaceae bacterium
GACGGCATGCTGTATTCGCTGCCCAGCCGCGACATCATTGCCGACAGCGTGGAATACATGGTCAACGCGCACTGCGCCGACGCCATGGTCTGCATCTCCAACTGCGACAAGATCACGCCAGGGATGCTGATGGCGGCCATGCGGCTGAATATTCCGGTGGTGTTTGTGTCGGGCGGCCCGATGGAGGCCGGCAAGACCCGCCTGCTGAACCCCGCCACGCAGAAGATCGAATTCAAAAAGCTGGACCTGATCGACGCCATGGTGATGGCCGCCGACGACAAGGTGAGCGACGCCGATGTGGCCGAGGTGGAGCGCTCCGCCTGCCCGACCTGCGGCTCCTGCTCGGGCATGTTCACCGCCAACTCCATGAACTGCCTGACCGAGGCCCTGGGCCTGGCCCTGCCCGGCAACGGCACGGTGGTGGCCACGCATGCCGACCGCGAGCAGCTGTTCAAGCGCGCCGGCCACCTGGCCGTGGAGCTGTGCAAACGCTATTACGAGCAGGACGACAGCACCGTGCTGCCGCGCTCCATGGGCTTCAAGGCCTTTGAAAACGCCATCACCCTGGACATTGCCATGGGCGGCTCCACCAACACCATCCTGCACATCCTGGCCATTGCCCAGGAAGCCGAGATCGACTTCACCCTGGCCGATATCGACCGCCTGTCACGCAGCGTGCCCCAGTTGTGCAAAGTGGCACCCAACACCAACAAATACCACATCGAAGACGTGCACCGCGCCGGTGGCATCTACGGCATCCTGGGTGAGTTGGATCGCGCCGGCAAGCTGCACACCGATGTGCCCACCGTGCACAGCAAGACCTTCAAGGACGCGCTGGACCAGTGGGACATCGCCCGCAATCCATCGGACGCCGTGAAGAAGTTCTACATGGCCGGCCCCGGCGGCATCCCCACGCAGGTGGCCTTCAGCCAGGAGGCCCGCTGGCCCAGCCTGGACACCGACCGCGCCGAGGGCTGCATCCGCTCCGGTGAGCACGCCTTCAGCAAAGAAGGCGGCCTGGCCGTGCTGCGCGGCAATATCGCGCTGGATGGTTGCGTGGTCAAGACCGCCGGCGTGGACGACAGCCTGATGGTGTTCGAAGGCCCGGCCCATGTGGTAGAGAGCCAGGACGAGGCGGTGGAACACATCCTGGCCGACAAGGTCGTTGCTGGTGACGTGGTCATCGTGCGCTACGAAGGCCCCAAGGGCGGCCCCGGCATGCAGGAAATGCTCTACCCCACCAGCTACATCAAGTCCAAGGGACTGGGCAAGGCCTGCGCCCTGCTGACCGACGGCCGCTTCTCCGGCGGCACCTCCGGCCTGTCGATTGGCCACTGCTCGCCCGAAGCGGCAGCCGGTGGTGCCATCGGCCTGGTGCGCAATGGCGACCGCATCCGCATCGACATTCCCAACCGCTCCATCGACGTGCTGCTCAGTGCCGAAGAGCTGGTCACGCGCCGCGCTGCGCAGGACGCCCTGGGCTGGAAGCCGGCCCTGCCGCGTCCGCGCAAGGTGTCGGCCGCGCTCAAGGCCTATGCGAAGTTGGTGATGTCGGCCGACAAGGGCGCGGTGCGCGACCTGTCTCTGCTGGACTGAGCGTTCGCGTTTTCGGCCTCCCGCAAAAAGCCCGCACAAGCGGGCTTTTTTTTGTTGGCGCCACTGCGTCACCGCAATGGCCCGGCTACACGCCGGTCTTCAGTCCCTGAAGACCGGCTTGCGCTTTTGCATCTGCGCAGACAGCGCTTCGGCCAGGTCCGCGCTCATCAGCATGGCGGCGTTCCAGGTGGCCACATGGTTCAGACCATCGGCCACGCTGTGGTCGCGGGCATAGGTGATCATCTCTTTGCTGCCGCGAATCGCCAGCGGCGACTTGGCGGCAATGGTGGCGGCGATGGCCTGCACCCCGGCATAGAGCGCCTCGCGCGAGGCAAACACCCGGTTCACCAGGCGCAGCTCCGCCGCTTCGGCCCCATCCACGGTGCGCCCGGTATAGGCCAGCTCACGTGCCAGGCCTTCGCCGATGAGCCGGGGCAGGCGTTGCAGCGTGCCCACATCAGCCGTCATGCCGATGTCAATTTCCTTGATGCAAAAGCTGGCGTCGGCAGCGGCGTAGCGCATGTCGGCGCAGCAGATCAGATCGACACCGCCGCCTATGCAGCCGCCATGGATGGCAGCCAGCACCGGCTTGCGACAGCGCTCCAGGCTGGTCAGCGTGCCCTGCAAATCCAGAATCAGGCGGCGCAGTGCCTCGCGGCTGCGGCCGTCGCAGTCATTCTGAATCTGCTGTTGCAGGGCCATCAGCATCTGCAAATCGATGCCGGTGCAAAAGTGCTTGCCCTCGCCCTGCAGCACCACCACCCGTACCTGCGGCGTCTGGTCGGCCCATTCAAAGGCCTGGCGGATTTCCTGCCACAGGGTGGCATTCAGGGCGTTGCCGCGCTCGGGCCGGTTCAGGCGCAGTGTGGCAATGCCCGCGTGCAAATCCACGGCCAGGGTTTCAAAGTTCATGTGCGGCTCCCGGTTCCCTGGGCTTTGCCGGCCTGGTAGGCCGCCAGATACGGCGCCAGGCGCTTGCCCATTTCATCGCCCAGGGCCTGCAGCGCGCTCATGGGTCGCACCATCACTTCAAAGTCAACCATCTTGCCAGCCGCATCAAAGCGGATCAGGTCCACGCCCTTGAGCTGTTTGTCGCCGACGCGGGCGCTGAATTCCAGCGTGATGCTCAGGCCGTCGCTGCTGACACATTCGCGGTGGTAGGCAAAGTCTTCAAACACCTTGAACACGGTGGTGAGGATCAGGCCCACCACCATCGCACCCGGGTACGGTGTGTGGGCCATGGGCGAATGGAATACCACCTTGGGATGCAGCAGGCTGCCCAGCTCTGCCAGGTCGCCACTGGCCAGCATGGCGTGCCACTGCTGCAGGCTTTGCGCCACGGCGGCCGGCATGCTGGCCGCGGGGCTGGCCAGCGCAGCCTTTGCGTCCGGTGCTGCCGCGGGGCGCAAGTCCAGGCCCAGCGCCAGCTCGGTGCCCTGCTTGATGGCGCGCTTGGCGTCCAGCTCGGCCGCCTTGTCGGCGCCACCGATCAGGTGCACGGTGCAGCCTGCCGCCAGCAGCTCGGCCTGCAGTGCGCGTTGCGGGTCCTGCCCGGCGCACAGCACCACGGTGTCGGCGGGGATGGTCATGTCCTTGTCCCCCACCGTGATGTGCAGACCGGCATCGTCCACCTTGCGGTAGGTGACGCCGGCAACCATTTCCACGGCGCGGTTCTTGAGCGAGGTGCGGTGTATCCAGCCGGTGGTCTTGCCCAGGCCGCCTCCCACCTTGCTGGCCTTGCGTTACAGCAGGTAGAGCTTGCGCGGGCTGGCTTCGATGTGCGCCGGTGCCAGACCGCCACGTTCTGCGTACCGGGTGTCCACGCCCCACTCGGCAAAAAACTTGGCCTTGTCCAGGCTGGGACTGCTGCCTTCATGGAGTAAAAATTCGGCCACATCAAAGCCGATGCCGCCGGCACCGATCAGGGCCACGGTTTTGCCGACCGCGCATTTATCGCGCAGCACATCCAGATAGCCCACCACCTTGGGGTGGTTGATGCCTTCGATCTCCGGCAGGCGCGGCGTGACGCCGGTGGCCAGCACCACCTGCCGGAAGCCGGCGTCCACCAGCTCCTGGGCCGACACCGTGTGGTTCAGTTGCAGCGTCACGCCGGTGATATCGATCTGCTTCTTGAAGTAGCGCAGTGTTTCGTAAAACTCTTCCTTGCCCGGCACCTGCTTGGCCACATTGAACTGGCCGCCGATCTCGGCAGCCGCATCAAACAGCGTGACCGCAAAACCGCGCCGCGCCGCCGCGGTGGCAAAGGCCAGACCGGCCGGGCCAGCCCCCACCACCGCAACCCGACCACCGCCTTTGGACGGCAGCAGCGGCATCAATGTTTCGTTGCAGGCACGCGGGTTCACCAGGCAAGTGGTGATCTTGCCGGCAAAGGTATGGTCCAGGCAGGCCTGGTTGCAGCCTATGCAGGTGTTGATTTCGTCGGCCCGGCCCTCGGCCGCCTTGCGCACAAACTCCGGGTCGGCCAGAAAGGGCCGCGCCATGGAGACCATATTGCACATCCCGTCGGCCAGTAGCTGCTCGGCTACCTCGGGTGTATTGATGCGGTTGGTGGCGATCAGCGGAATGCCCACCTTGCCCATGAGTTGCTGCGTGACCCAGGCAAAGGCCGCGCGCGGCACCTTCGTGGCAATGGTGGGGATGCGCGCCTCGTGCCAGCCCACGCCGGTGTTGAGCAGGGTGACACCGGCTGCCTCCAGCGCCTGCGCCAGTTGCACCACCTCGTCCAGCGTGGAGCCGCCCTGCACCAGGTCCAGCATGGAGAGGCGGAAGATGATGATGAAGTTCGGGCCGACCCGCTCGCGCACACGGCGCACGATCTCCAGCGGAAAGCGGATGCGGTTTTCATAGACGCCGCCCCACGCATCGTCGCGCTGGTTGGTGCAGGCGGCAATGAACTCGTTGATCAGGTAGCCCTCGGAGCCCATGATCTCCACGCCGTCGTAGCCGGCGCTTTGCGCCAGCGCGGCACAGTGCACATAGTCGGAAATGGTCTGCTCCACTTCCTCGCTGGAGAGCGGGTGCGGCTTGAACGGGTTGATGGGGGCCTTGAGGGCGCTGGGCGCCACCAGTTCGGGGTGGTAGGCGTAGCGGCCGAAGTGCAGGATCTGCATGGCGATCTTGCCGCCTTCGGCGTGCACGGCCGCGGTCACCACCCGGTGCTTGTCGGCCTCGGCCTGGGTGTGCATCATGGCACCGCCGGGCATGGGGCGGCCGCGTTCGTTGGGGGCAATGCCGCCGGTCACCATCAGCGCCACGCCACCGCGGGCGCGCTCGGCATAGAAGGCAGCCATGCGGTTGAAGCCGTCTTTGGCTTCTTCCAGCCCGACGTGCATGGAGCCCATCAGCACGCGGTTCTTCAGGGTCGTAAAGCCCAGGTCAAGCGGCTCCAGCAGATGGGGATAGGGTTGCACAGCGGTCTCCTGTTTTTGTGGTCCTGCACTGTAAACCGCGGGCCGGCGATTCTTTAGATGCGCCACACCAAAACAGGAACGCGGGCGACTCAGCTGCTGCTGGTGGTCTTGAAGGCCTTTTGAAAGCGTTCCAGGCTGTTGAAGGAGCCGCAGACAAACAGCGCATCATGGGCCTGCACCGCAAAGTCGGTGTCAAACTCCACGATGATGTCGCCCTCGCGCTCCACCGCCACGATCTTGGCGCCGGTACGGTCCAGGTCCTCGCTGCGCCAGGGGTGCTTGCCCACCACGGCCCCGGCATGCTGGCGGATGAACTTGATGCGGTTTTCCACCTGCACCATCTGCTCGCCCAGCAGCTGGAAGGCCAGAATCTGCCCCGCCACCTGGCCCACCGAAATCGCAAAGTCGGCACCGGCGCGGTACAGGCGCGCGGTGTTGCGGGTGCGCTGCACGCGCACGATCAGCGGCACCTCGGGCGCGTAATCGCGCACCACGGCGGTGGCAAACACCGATTCGCTGTCGTCGCTCAGGGCCAGCACCACGGCGCTGGCCTCGCGCAGTTTGGCTTTGTCCAGCATGCTGCGCTCCAGCACGCTGCCCACCAGATCCACGCCGGGCGCCGCCAGGCGGTCAATCACGATGCAGGTCTCGCCCGCATCCTGCAGCATCTCCACCACCTTCTGGCCCACGGCACCAAAGCCGGCCAACACAATCGGGCCGGCGCGGCGTATCGGCATGGCCATGCGCTCCACCACTTCCAGGTTGGCATGGGTGCCCACGGCCACCAGAATGGCGCCTGCTTCGACCACGGTTTGCGGGCCCTTGGTGGTGGTGAACACGCCGCCCAGCCATTGGCCTATGAGTGACACACCATGGCGCTCGCGCAGCTTGAGTTCGCCCAGCGTCTTGCCAGCCAGCGGGCTTTCGGCGCGCACCCGGAACTCGGCCATGCCGATGCGGGTGCCCAGCAGGTGCATGCCCTCGGCCGGCGGGCTGATGCGGATGCTGGCCTGCGACGCCAGGGCCGCACCCAGCACATGGGCCGGGGTGAACACATCGCTGGCACCGATCTGCAGCATGGGGTAGCGGTACAGCGGGTCGTCTGCCAGTGCATACAAGGGGCCGCTGTAGCCGGCTTCGCGCACCACCATCGTGAAGGTGGCATTGGCATGGTCATCGCCATTGGCCACCACCGCCTGGGCCTGGGCCACGTTGCTCAGCACCGCAGGGTCATCGGCCATCTTGCCGAACACCACGTTGTAGCCGCGGTCACGCAGGTTGCGCGCCACCTCCATGTCCTCTTCCAGAATCACAAAGGGCGTGCCCTTGTTTTTGAACTCCACCAGCAGCGAATCAATCGTCGGGCCGTAGCGGTAGAACAGCACCTTGCCCGCCATGGGCGGCAGCTGGTGCTGCAGGCGCACCTCAAACTGCTCTTCAAAGTAGGGCAGGATCACCATGGGAAACACCAGGAAGATCAGGAACTGCCCGGCAAACTGCACCAGCACCACATACAGCGCCATGACCGGATGGCTCCAGGCACTGTCGGCACCGTAGCCGGTGGTGGTGATGGTTTCGGTGGCCCATTGCAGGCTTTGCAGGAAGGTGCGGGAACGCCCTTCGAGCTGCTCCATGCCCACCATGTAAATCAAGGCCAGCAGCACCACCACCAGCGGCAACAAGGCCAGGATCAGGAGAAAGCGTTTGCTGGATCGTTTGAGTGGGAGTGGCATGTCGTCGGGGACCTTGTTTTTATGGTTGGCCCCTCACACTTTAATCGCTTGCCGCCTCAGTTACGCCACAGCAGGCGCACATTGCCGTCCCCCGCCTCGCCCTGCATGTGCTGCGCTGCTTCCCCGGCAAAGCGCTGCGCCATTTCGGTGTGCAGGGCGGCCAGGCTGCCGGGCTGGCCATGGTGGTCGAGCAGGGTGCAGACAATCTCCAGCGTGCCGTCGCGGTGGCGGATAAATTCCACCGCCCGGGTCTGTGACGGCCAGTCGATGATGGAGGCGGTGGTGATCTCCCAGAAGCCGCCGCCCCGGCCCGACGGGTTGGGGTGCGCCGTCACCCGGTGCAGGTGCCGGTGGCCCACCAGCCAGGCCACCACGCAGGGGTGGCGGTGCAGCGCCTCGGTCAGCGCCACGGACAGCAGGCGTTCCGGGTCGGCGCCCCGGCTATTGACCAGCGAGGCCGAGCCGTGGTGGCTGGCCAGCACCGCCAGCCGGCCACTCTGCGCCACCTCGGCCAGGCGCGCCTCCAGCCATTCAATCTGCGCCGCACCGATGCTGCCCTCGTAGTTACCGGCGGGGTGGTTGGTGTCCAGCAGGATGAGGCGGAAGTGTTCGGTGTCAATAAAGGTGTCGGCACTGCCCGCCCGCAGCTGGGCCTGGCCATAGCCCAGCGCACCGTGCTGCATGTGGGCCGCCATCCACTCGCGCAGGTCCACCGCACGGCGTTGCGGCACAGCGGCAATCGGGCGACTGATGCCGCCGCTGGAAAACTGCTCCGGGTGCTCCACGAACTGGCGCTGCGGATCGGCCGGCCGGAAGTCCGGCGGTCCCGTCAGCACCTTGTGGCCCCCTATGGCAATCGCCTCAATGGCCCGGTTCGGCAGGGCCGTGCCCTGGCGCATCACGTCGTGGTTGCCGGGCACGCTGGTCCAGGCAAAACCCAGACCCAGCGAATGCAGCTCGGCACTGGCCCGCGCCACCAGGCCGGGCACCGCCGGATAGCCCAGCGGCTTCCAGTGGTCTGCGGCATCCGCATCCGGGCACCAGAAGGGCCAGGCCTTGCCGCCCAGCTCGTGACCCGGCTCATGCACGCCGCCATAGGCCGACAGGGCGGTGCGCCCACCGCCCAGGATGTTGAGAAAGGTCTGGAGCTCATTGGCCTGCGCGTTGTCGATGTTGTCGCCAGTGCACAGGGCCAGGTCATAGGCCCGCTGGCCAAAGGGCGCCACCGGGTCACGGCGCAGGCGCTCCACATGCGCGGCCAGGGACCAGTGCGTCAGCGCCTCGTAGGGCCGGTGCATGTGCAGCAGGGGTTTCCAGTAGGGGTCATCGGCCAGCAGTTCGAGCCACTCGCACCGTGCCGGCGACACGGTGTCGATCACATGGGCATCGCTGAGGTGCAACAGACTCAGCAGTGCTTCGCCGGGGCCGGCCGGCAGGCTGCCGCCCAGATCGGCACGCAATATACGGTTCAATTCGGTCATCATGTCTTTTTTAGTGTGTGCCAACCGGGGCCGGCACGGCCTTGAGTATCGGATTGCAGGCAGGGCACGTCAAACCCGGCGCATTTAGCGGTTAACCTTGCACAGTACTTGCTTTGCCACCTACCAACCCCAATCACCACAGGAACCCACATGCCTTCTCTTAATTTCATCGGCGGCGAAAAAGGCGGTGTCGGCAAATCCGTTGCAGCACGCGTGCTGGCCCAGTACTTTATCGACAAGGAACAGCCCTTTACCGGCTTTGACACCGACCGTTCGCACACCTCGTTCACCCGCTTCTATTCCGACTACGCCTCCCCCGTGGTGGTGGACAGCTTTGAAGGCCTGGACCTGATTGCCGGCGAATTTGAAGAGCCCACCGAAGACGGCCGGACCAAGAGCGTCATCGTCGATCTGGCCGCGCAAACCGCCGCCCCCCTGTCGCGCTGGATTCGCGACTCCGAACTGATTGCGCTGATGGCCGAGATGGGCGTCACCGTCAACTTCTGGCACCTGGCCGACGCCGGCAAGGACACGGTCGATCTGCTGGGCCGTCTGCTCAGCACCTATGGCGCCGGCCCCAACTACATCATCGTCAAGAACCTGGGCCGCGGCACCGACTTCTCGCAGCTGGATGAATCAACCGCCATGCAACGGGCGCTGGAACTGGGCGCGCAGGTGATCACCCTGGCCCAGCTGCACGAAGCCAGCATGCGCAAGATAGACCGCCAGAACGCCAGCTTCTGGGCTGCCTGCAACACCAAGACCGGCGACGATGCGCTGGGCCTGCTGGAGCGCCAGCGCGTCAAGAGCTGGCTCAAAGGCGTGTACGCCACCTTCGACACCCTGCCCCTGGCCTGAGCGCCGTCCGCCAACCCACGCACCCACGGAGCCCCTTGAGCGCCAACCCCTCAGACCCTTCCGCACGGACAGCGGCTGAACCTGCACCGGATATGCCGGAGCAGGCGCAAGCCTGTGCGTCCGAGCCGGGGCATTTTGACGAGTTGCGGGGCTGCGTGGCCGAGACCGGCGGCAGCCACATTGCCAAGGCAGGCCTGACGCCGCAGTGGAAAGAGTTCCTCAGCCTGTCCGAGGCGCAGAGTGCCGCCGAGATGGACCAGCGCTATGCCAGCCTGCAGCGCCAGATCCGCGATAACGGCGTCACCTACAACGTCTATGCGGATCAAGAAGGCCCGCAGCGGCCCTGGTCGCTGGACCTGTTTCCGCTGATCGTGGATGCGGCCAGCTGGGCCCATATTGAAGCCGGTGTGCTGCAGCGCATGCGCCTGCTGGAGGGGGTGCTGGCCGACGTCTATGGCCCGCAGGATTTTTTGAAACAGGGCCTGCTGCCCGGCGCCCTGGTGCACGGCCACCCGGGCTATCTGCGCCAGATGCATGGCGTGGTGCCGGCCGGCGGCGTGCATCTGCATGTGGCGGCCTTCGATTTGTCGCGCGGGCCCGATGGCCTGTGGTGGCTGGTGGGGCAGCGCACCCAGGCACCGTCCGGTCTGGGCTATCTGCTGGAAAACCGCCTAACCGTGTCGCGCCAGTTTCCACAGGCCTTTCAGCACATGCCGGTGCAGCGCCTGGCCGCCACCTACCGGGCGCTGATGGAAAGCCTGAAGGCCCTGAGTCCGGCAGGTAAAGATGCGCACATCGCGCTGATGACGCCCGGCCCCTACAACGAAACCTATTTCGAGCATGCCTACCTGGCGCGCTACCTGGGCCTGACCCTGGTCGAGGGCAGCGATCTGACGGTGCGCGACGAGCGCCTGTTTCTCAAGACGCTGCAAGGCCTGGTGCCCATCCACGGCCTGCTCAAGCGGGTGGATGACCAGTACATGGACCCGCTGGAGCTGCGCGCCGACTCCACCCTGGGCGTGCCGGGGCTGCTGCAGGCCATACGCGCCGGCAATGTGCTGGTGGCCAATGCGCCGGGCTCGGCCTTTCTGGAGTCACCGGCCCTGCTGGGCTTTCTGCCGGCCCTGGCCCGCCACGTGCTGGGCCAGGAACTGCAATTGCCGGCCCTGCCCACCTGGTGGTGCGGCGAACACAGTGCCATGGAAGAAGCGCTGCCCTACCTGGCAGACCACACCATCAAGCCCACCTACCCGGGCTCCAGCATCCATGAGTCGTTCGACCAGGTGATTGCCAGACACCTCAGCCAGCGCGACCGCGACGCCTGGGCCGGGCGCATTCTGCGCCAGGGCGAAGACCATACCTTGCAGGCCTATCTGCCGCTGTCGCAAATGCCAACCTGGCAGGCCGGCAACGCCGCGCAAGCCGGCCGCATGGTGACGCGCTCCACCCTGCTGCGCGTGTTTGCCGTCTCCGACGGGCTGAATGCCGAGGGCCAGCCGCGCTGGCGCGTGCTGCCGGGCGGCCTGGCGCGCGTGGCCGGTGCCAGTGCCGACATTGCCTCCATGCAGCGTGGCGGCAGCAGTGCCGATGTCTGGGCCCTGACCGACGACACGGTGGACACCAGCTCGCTGCTGACGGTGGCCCACCAGGCGTCCCAACCCAGCCGGCGCAAGCGCCTGGTCACCAGCCGCGCCGCCGAACACCTGTACTGGCTGGGCCGCTATACCGAGCGTGCCGAAAACTCCGTGCGCCTGGCGCGCCTGACGCTGGATTGCCTGGGCGGCGAACACCAGACCTCGGTGCCGCTGCAGCAGTGGCTGAGCCATATGGCCGTGAACAACACCCTGGTGCTGCCCGGTGTGCCCTCGGCCGTGCAGGCGCGGCGGGTATTTGAGCGCTCGCTGATTGCCAGCCTGGGTGCCACCGATGGCGCCACCAGCGTGGGCTACAGCCTGCGCGCCCTCAAGATGGCCGCCTCCACCGTGCGCGAGCGCCTGTCGCAGGAGCACTGGAGCATGATCGTGCGCTGCGAGGACGAGCTCTTTACCCGCTGCCGCGAGCACACCGCCAAAGGCGACTTCTCGGCTGCGGCCGCACTGCGCGTGCTCAAGACCAGCAGCGACTACCTGGCCGCCAT
>CANBTQ010000078.1 GCA_947372425.1 Comamonadaceae bacterium
GTCTGCGACATGCGGAAGTTGGAGGCGATCTGCGGCAGGTCTTTGATGATGAGGCCGGCAGCTTGCACCTTATCGGATTCGACGTCTTCGACGTTCACGCCGTAGTTGCCGATGTGGGGATAGGTGAGCGTGACGATCTGCTGGCAATAGCTGGGGTCGGTCAGGATTTCCTGGTAGCCGGTCATGGACGTATTGAACACGACTTCGCCGACAGTGGAGCCTGCGGCTCCGATGGAATTGCCAACATAGACCGTGCCGTCTGCGAGCGCCAGGATGGCGGATGGGAAGGTTCCCTTGAGAGACAAAAGCACTGAGTACTCCGAATGGGTTACGGTTAGGCCCAAACGCGCTCAGACGGGCTCTTGAGCGGATGCTTGTGAGAGGGGAAGTTTCAGAGTTGCGCTTGGGACAGCTGTTTTCTGGAAAGCCACCGATTATAGCGGAGGGTAGGTACTTACCCGGCGATTGGTGCCGGCTAATTTGTAAGTTCTGCGATGGGTAACGTCGGTCTGTACGTATGACTGCACGCAGCGGCGCATTGCCTTGTCTGCTTCGTAGCGCGACAGTGGGGCCGAGGCTGGCAATACCGCTCACTTGCTCCGGTGTGGCGGCAGGTGCTTCGGAAATTTAAAATGAACTGGCGTGTAAGCAGATCGCTGCCGCAGCCGCCACATTCAGCGATTCCTCGCCGCCGGGCTGGCCGATACGCGCAAAGAACGACGCACGCGCCGTCAACTCCGGACCTACGCCCTGCCCTTCATGGCCCATCACCCAGGCACAGGGCTTGGGCAGCTTCAGGTCCTGGATCAAGTCGCCTTGGTGCGAGCTGGTCACCACCAGCGGGACGGCGAGTGCCTGCACATCGTCCAGGCTCAGGCCCTCGACCAGATGCAAACCAAAGTGCGCTCCCATACCAGCGCGCAACACCTTGGGGCTCCACAGCGCCGCTGTGCCCTTGAGCGCCAGCACCTGGCGGAAGCCAAAGGCCCCGGCGCTGCGCAGAATGGAACCCACATTGCCAGCATCCTGCACGCGGTCCAGGATCACGCTGGCGGCGAGGGGCTGTATGGCAGCGTCTGCCGGCAGCTCCAGCACGAATCCAACACTGGCAGGAGACTCCAGCGCACTGATTTCCTTGAACAAGGCATCGGAAACAATGACCTTCTTGACCGCAACTTCGGTGATGGGGCCGCGCGTTTGTGCCCAAAAGCTTTCGGAATAGACCGCCACCGCCGGGGTCAGGCCGCGCTGCAGGGCTGCACTGCAGAGGTGATCACCCTCTACCCAGAAGCGCCCGGCCTTGCGATAGGCCGTATTGTCCTGGGCGAGTTTGCGCAACTCCTTGAGCAGCGCGTTGTCGCGGGAAGTTACAAAAACCAGATCCGACATGGTCCGCCCTTACACCAGCACCTGCGCTACCGGCGCAAAGGTCTTGCGGTGCTGCGGGCAAGCACCGTGGGCTTTCAGAGCGGCCAGGTGTTCAGCGGTACCATAGCCCTTGTGGCCGGCAAAGCCATATTGGGGGTATTGCAGATCGAGCTCGCGGCACCAGCGGTCGCGCGTCACCTTGGCCAGGATGGAGGCCGCAGAGATGGCGGCCACCGTCGCGTCGCCGCCCACAATGGCCTCAGCCAATACGTCCAGCACCGGTAGCCGATTGCCATCCACCAGCACCTTGGACGGTTTCAGGCGCAGGCCTTCGACGGCGCGGCGCATGGCCAGCAAGGTGGCCTGCAGGATGTTCAACCGGTCAATCTCCTCCACGCTGGCCTGGGCCACGGAGCAGCACAAGGCCTTGGCCCGGATTTCGTCGTAGAGTTTTTCACGCCGCATGGGGCTCAGCTTCTTGGAGTCGTTCAGACCCTTGATCGGATTCAGGTCATCGAGGATGACGGCTGCGGCAACGACCGGACCAGCCAGCGGGCCGCGACCGGCTTCATCCACACCGGCGATCAGGCCGGCAATATCCCAGGCAAACGCAACTTGCTGCACCTTGAGCGGATCAACTTTGGAGGACTTTTTGGATGGCATCGGTGGCTATTGTCGCGGTGTCGCGCTGCAACTCCTGGTGCAGGGTGACAAATTTTGCATGCAAAGCCTGCAGCCGGGCGGGATCGTGCTGCGGCGCGTTCAACCAGGTCAGGGTTTCGGTGGCCAGCGCCTGTGGCGTGGCGGCATCCTGCAACAACTCCGGAACGACGAATTCGGCGCACAGAATGTTGGGCAGGCCTACCCAGGGCTGCAGGCGCTTGCGTCGCATGATCTGCCAGGACAGCCAGTTCTGGTGGTAGGCAATCACCATGGGGCGTTTGAAGAGCGCGGCCTCCAGGGTGGCCGTGCCGCTGGCGATCAGGGTGACGTCACAGGCGGCCAGGGCGGCATGGGATTGGCCGTTCAACACGCTAACGCAGTGGCCCAGGCCATTGGCGTGCACCAGTGCCTCAATCACCGGCCTGAAACCGGGCACCACCGGCACAACAAAACGCAGGTCCGGCCGCGCCGCCTTCATCAAGGCCGCCGCGCGAATGAAGCGCTCTGCCAAATGGGCAATTTCGGAGCGGCGACTACCCGGCAAGATGGCCACCAGCGGCGCACTGGCGTCCAGCCCCAGAGCAGTGCGGGCGGCGGCCCGGTCCGGCTCCATGGGAATGACGCTGGCCAAGGGGTGCCCCACATAGGTGGCGGCAATGCCGTGGCGCGCCAGCAGCTCCGGCTCAAAGGGAAAGATGCACAGCACATGGTCGGCACTGCGGCGTATCTTGTCCATGCGCTCGGGGCGCCAGGCCCAGACCGAAGGGCAGACAAAGTGCACGGTCTTGATACCGGCGGCACGCAGGTCTTCTTCCAGCTTGAAATTGAAATCCGGTGCGTCGGTGCCAATAAAGATGTGCGGCCGCTGCTTCAGCAGACGCTGGCGCAACTGGTCGCGGATACCCACAATCTCGCGGTAGCGGCGCAGCAATTCCCAGTTAAAACCATGCACGGCCAGCTTCTGGAACGACCA
The DNA here is from genome assembly GCA_947372425.1 of Comamonadaceae bacterium. GTDB lineage: Bacteria > Pseudomonadota > Gammaproteobacteria > Burkholderiales > Burkholderiaceae_C > Allorhodoferax. The sequence goes on from CANBTQ010000078.1 coordinate 3,005, forward strand.
CCAGGCGGTAAAGCCCAGCCGCTCCATCTGCGGGCCGCCTATGCCGAAGCTGTTGAGTTCAGGCCAGCGCTTCTTCAGGCCGCCCAGCAACAGCCCGGCCAGCAGATCACCCGAGACCTCGCCCGCCACCATGGCCACGGCGGGCGCAGCACTGCGGTCGGGCAAGTCGCCTGACATGAAAATTCCTAGCGCACGATGCCACGTTGCGGCGAGGTCTGCTCCAGAAAGGACAGCATCATCTCCACATCGGGGGCCGCTTCCGGCGTGTCGTCTACCAGGGCCGCGATGCGGGAGCGGGCGTTGTCCAGCGTCAGTTCATCACGGTACAGTGCCTTGTGCATGGCCTTGACTGCCGCAATGCGCTCCGGTGAAAAACCACGACGGCGCAGACCCTCAAAATTCATGGAGCGTGCGGCGGCCGGTTGGCCCTGGCACATCACAAACGGAGGCAAGTCGGCAAACAGCAAGGCACACATGGCGGTCATGCTGTGGGCACCAATGCGGACGAACTGGTGGACGACGGTAAAGCCGCCCAGGATCACCCAGTCACCCACGTGCACATGACCCGCCAACTGCGAATTGTTGGCAAAAATGGTGTTGTTGCCGACCTGGCAGTCATGTGCCAGATGCACATAGGCCATGATCCAGTTGTCATTGCCCACGCGTGTGACACCGACGTCACCGGGTGAGCCGATGTTGAAGGTGCAGAACTCCCGCACGGTGTTGCGGTCGCCGATGATCAATTCGCAGGGCTCACCCGCGTACTTTTTGTCCTGCGGAATCGCACCCAGTGAACTGAACTGAAAGATGCGGTTGTCATTGCCGATGGTGGTGTGACCCTCAATCACCACGTGGGGGCCGACGGTGGTACCGGCACCGATACGCACATGGGGCCCGATTACGGTGTACGGACCGACGGTGACCGAGCTGTCGAGCTCAGCCTTGGGGTCCACCACGGCGGTGGCGTGAATAGTGCTCACGACAGTGACCTCAGGCAACGGAGCGCATGGCGCAAGTCAACTCGGCTTCGACCGCCAACTCGCCGTCCACCGTGGCTTTGGCCTTGAACTTGAAGATACCGGCCTTCATGCGCGTCAACTCGGCTTCCAGAATCAGCTGATCGCCCGGCTCCACCGGCCGCTTGAAACGCGCACCGTCGATACCGGCAAAGTAATACACCATGTCTTCGCTGGGCGCAGTGCCCAGGGCATCAAATGCCAGGAGGCCAGCAGCCTGGGCCAGTGCTTCGAGCATCAACACACCGGGCATGACCGGACGGCTGGGGAAATGGCCCTGGAAAAATGGCTCGTTGATGGTGACGTTCTTCACCGCCTTGATGCGCTTGCCCTTTTCCAGCTCCAGCACCCGGTCCACCAGCAAAAAGGGGTAGCGGTGCGGCAACTGTTTGAGAATTTTGTGGATATCCATCATGCTTTATTTTCTTTCTCCAAAATCTTGATGCGGTCGCGCAGCGTGTGCAACTGCTTGAGCGTTGCGGCATTGCGTTCCCAGGAGGCGTTGTCGTCCAGCGGAAACACGCCGGTGTAATGACCGGGTTTGCTGATGGACTTGGTGACTACGGTTGCGGCCGAGATGTTAACCCCGGCGGCAATGGTCAAATGCCCCAGCACCACGGCACCTCCACCAACGGTGCAGTTGGCGCCGATGTGGGCACTGCCGGCCACGCCCACGCAACCGGCCATGGCGGTGTTGGCACCAATGTGTACGTTGTGACCGATCTGAATCAGGTTGTCGAGCTTGACACCGTCCTCGATCACCGTGTCCTGCAAGGCGCCGCGGTCTATGCAGGTGTTGGCGCCAATTTCCACATCGTCGCCGATGCGCACGGCGCCCAGTTGCTCGATCTTGACCCAACGCCCTCCGTCCGGAGCAAAGCCGAATCCGTCGGCACCAATCACGACGCCGGCGTGCAGAATGCAGCGGGCACCCACCACGCAGTCCTCGCCCACCGTCACACGCGACTTGAGTACGCTGCCGGCCCCGATGCGGGCACCTCGCTCGACCACGCACAGCGGGCCGACGGAGGCGGTGCTGTCCACGCTCGCCTGCGGATCCACCACGGCGCTGGGGTGCACGCCCGGCACAACACCGGCGTTCTGGTGCTTGCGCCAGAGCTGGGTCAGGCGGGCGAAATACAAATAGGGGTTGTCTGTGACGATCAGGGCCGTGCCGGCGGGCGCCATGTCTTGCAGGGCAGCCGAGACAATCACGCAACCCGCACGGGTGGCACGCAGCTGCGCCTGATAGCGGGGGTTGCTCAGAAAACCAATGTGCGTTGGCCCGGCAGATTCCAGCGGCGCCAGACCGGTGATCTCCAGATGCGGATCACCCCGCAAGGCGCCACCCAGCGCTTCAACAACAAAAGCCAGCGATAGTTGCATGGCTTAGCACGCGCCGCAGCTGCGCTTACTTGGCACCGGCGTTCAGTACCTTGATGACTTTGTCGGTGATGTCAATTTTCGGATTGAAGTAGACCGCTTCCTGAACCACCAAATCGTACTTTTCGGTTTCAGCCAATTGCTTGATGGCTTTGGTGGCCTTGTCATAGACCTGCTGCAGTTCTTCGTTGCGTCGGCCGTTCAGGTCTTCATCAAACTCGCGCTTCTTGCGCTGAAACTCGCGGTTTTGCTCGACAAATTCTTTTTGCTTGGCGGCACGCTGGCTCTCGGTCATGGTAGGCGCGTCGCGATCGAATTTTTCGCTCAAGGTTTTCAATGTCCCCTGCAAATCGGTCAGCTCTTTCTGGCGCTTGGAGAACTCTGCTTCCAGCTTGGCGGTCGCCGCTTTGGCCGGCCCGGACTCACTGGTAATACGCTGCGAGTTGATGAAAGCGATGCGCGATTCCTGCGCATAGACACCGGAAGCCAGACCCACACACAGCAGACCGGAAGCCAAAAATGTATTAAGTGTCTTCATCAGAAAGAAGTTCCAATATTAAATGCCAAGGTTTGTATTTTATCGCTATCAAACTTGTGAACCGGCTTGGCAAATGCCAGTCGCAACGGCCCGACCGGAGATATCCAGCTTATGCCGACACCGGCAGATACCCGCATTTCATCCAATTGGACCGGGTCGTTGGGGCCGTAGATTCCGCCGGCATCCATGAACCCGAACCAACGCAGGGTGCGGTCGTTGCCACCACCGGGAAAGGGGGACAGCACTTCGGCATTGAAGGTCAGCCGCTTCGGGCCACCGGTAGCGATGCCAGTGGTGGAGCCGCCGGCTGCCTGAACGGCCAGACGTTGGGACGCCGTCGTCAGGCTACCCTGCTCAAATCCGCGCACCGAGCCCAGGCCACCCGAGCTGTAATTTTTCAGCACCGGGTAGCTCAGGCCGTCCGTGCCCACGCCCATATCAATCTGGGAATTCAGGGCCAGCGTGACCTTCTTGGAAAGCGGGAAGAACTGTTGCAACTGGGCCGTGCCACGCGCATAGCGCAGGTCGCCGGCCACACTCCACTCGCTCTTCAGGGACAAGACGCGACCGGTGCTGGGCACCAGTGCGCTGTCACGCGTGTCGCGTGCCCATCCCGCCGTCAGTGGCAAGGAGTAGGTCACCAGGCCAAATTCGTTGGCAAAGTCCTGGTACACAACCGGCAGCAGCGTGCCGGGGATGATTTCGGTGCGCTCAAAGCCGCCACCCAAAAACACCGTGTCAGTCTCGGTAAACGGCACCCCGAACACCATGCTTGCATTGGTGGTTTGCAGCGAATAGCTGTCGATATCAATATAGGGCTTGGAGGTACGTTGGGCCAGGCTGATGGAGCGCGACACACCGTCTTCGGTGAAATACGGGTTGGTGGTGTTGAAGGCCAGCGTACGGTTGTACTTGCTGGTGTTGACCTCAATGCCCAGCGAACTGCCCGAGCCAAAGGCGTTGTCCTGCCGGAAACCAAAGGTCAGGCCCAGACCGTCGGCGCTGGATACACCGGCCCCCAGGCTGATGCTTCCGGTGGGCTTCTCCACCACATTGACGGTCAGGTCCACCTGGTCCAGGGTACCCGGAACCTCCTGGGTATCCATGGTCACTTCCTTGAAGTAGCCCAGACGGTCCACCCGGTTGCGGGACTGGCGGATCTTCTCGCCGTCGTACCAGGATGCTTCCAGTTGGCGGAACTCGCGGCGGATCACCTCGTCGCGCGTTCTGTCGTTGCCTGCCACATTGACACGGCGCACGTAGGCGCGGCGGGATGGGTCGCCCACCAGGGTGATTTCCACCCGGTTGGTGGCACGGTCAATCTCGGTCTTGGCCTCGGCGCGGCCGAAGGCGAAGCCGAAATTGCCATAGTAATCACTGAAGGCCTTGGTGGTCTGGGCCACCTGATCGGAGTTGTAGGGCTCACCCGCCTTGATGGCGATGAGCGACTGAAACTCCTGGTCCTTGTCCAGGTAGTTGCCCGCCATCTTGATACCCGACACCACGAAGCGCTCACCCTCGGTCACGTTGACGGTGATATTCATGCCCTGTTTGTCGGGCGATATGGCCACCTGCGTGGAGTCGACCTTGAACTCCAGATAGCCCTGCGTCAGATAAAACGAGCGCAGCGACTCGATGTCTGCATTCAACTTGGTACGCGAGTAGCGGTTGGACTTGGTGTACCAGCTCAACCAGGTTCCGGTGTCCTGGTCAAACAGGTCCAGCAGTTTGGACTCGGGGAAGGCCTGGGCACCGACCACATGGATTTCCTTGATCTTGGCCGTGTCACCCTCCGTCACGGCAAAGCTCAGGTTCACGCGATTGCGGTCAATCGGCGTCACCGTGGTGACCACCTCGGTGGCATACATGCTCTTGCTGATGTACTGGCGCTTGAGTTCCTGCTCGGCGCGGTCCACCAGCGCCTTGTCGTAGGGGCGGCCATCGGCCAGGCCGATATCGCGCAGTGCCTTCTTGAGCACATCCTTGTCAAACTCCTTGGCCCCCGAAAAATCGACATCCGCAATCGTGGGACGCTCTTCGACCACCACCACCAGCACACCATCCTTGGCCTCGATGCGCACGTCCTTGAAAAGGCCCAGCGCAAACAAGGCGCGGATAGCGGCTGCCGCCTTTTCATCACTGTAGGTGTCGCCCACGCGGACCGGGATGGAGGCGAATACGGTTCCGGCCTCCACACGCTGCAGACCTTCCACACGGATATCACGCACTGCAAACGGTTCCAGCGCCATGGCAGCGTGGGCCACCAGACCGGCCACAACGGCGGCCACAGCGCGCAGCGCAAAAATTGATTTCAAACGCATGTTAAAAAATTTCGGGTATGGGAAAACACAAAACGGGTCAGGACAAAAGACGGGAAAGGTCATTGAAGACCGCTACGCACATCATCAGCAGCAACAGGGCGAACCCCACGCGTTGAAACCGCGACAACCATGCCTCGGACACGGCGCGCCCCGTGACCGCCTCCCAACCATAATACATCAGGTGTCCTCCGTCGAGCACCGGCACGGGCAGCAGGTTCAGCACCCCCAGACTGATGCTGATCAGGGCTAAAAACAGCAGGAACTGCTCCAGTCCCATGGCCGCCGAACGGCCGGCATAGTCGGCAATTGTGATCGGGCCGCTGAGGTTGCGCACGGACGACTGCCCGGTCACGATCTGCCCCATCATGTGCAGGGTCAGCAGCGATACTTCCCAGGTCTTGCTGGCGGCTTTCTGCATGCCGCCCAGGAAGCCGTAGTGCACCTGCACCATGGCAGGTGGCCCACCTATCATGGCCCCTACACGTCCGATCATCTGCTGGGCATCACGCTCCTGGTGCGGCGTTATCGCCAGGGTAATTGCTTGTCCTGCGCGCTGCAGCAGCCATTGCTGGGTTGACGGTGCCTGCCTGGCACCCGAATTCCGTATCAGTTCCCGCAGTTGAGCCGCATCCGCGATCGGCACGCCATCCACCTGCATCACCAGATCACCGGTTTGCAAGCCGGCCGCCAGAGCGGCCGCGCCGGGCGTCATATCGCCTATACGCGCCGGAGAATACGGTGCGACAAAACCGATGGAATGGAACATGGATGCGTCCGCGTGCGCAACATCCAGTGTTTCAAAGGACAGGACCGCAGAGCGGATTGCTAAGCCCTCCGCGCTCTGGAATTGCACTTGCAGGTTTCTGCCACCCAGCGCGGCGCGGGCAAGCCACCAGCGAAAATCTTCAAACGACGCCACGTCTTGCAAAGCCTCGTCCACAAATCCAGCCCGCAGAATCCGCTCCCCGCCCACAAAACCGGCCTTGGCTGCAATCGATGCAGGCGAAGGTCTGGAAACCAGAGCCTGCGGCTCGGTGACACCCATCCAGTTGACGCTGGCATAAAGCAACAGGGCCAGGCACAAATTGGCCACCGGACCGGCAGCGACAATAGCCGCCCGGCTCCTCAAGGGCTTGCGGTTGAAGGCAAAAGCAAGCGCGGCAGCGTCTACCGGTTCTTCGCGCTCGTCGAGCATCTTGACAAAGCCCCCCAGCGGCAACAGACCGATGCGGTACTCGGTACCGGATCGACCGGACGTCCAGGCCCATAGCTGCGGTCCGAACCCGATGGAGAACTTCAACACCTGCACGCCACAGGCGCGTGCCATGGCGAAGTGCCCCCATTCGTGGACCGCCACCAGCAAGGCAATGGCCAGCAGAAATGCGGCAAGGGTCAGCAGCATGGAATGCGGCTTAGTGAGCGAGCCTGCGCACCAGCCCCTGCGCAACGGAGCGCGATTCTGCGTCCAGCGCAATCAGGGCGTCCAGTGCTTGCGGCGTGGCGAACTGCACCTGGTCCAGCGTTTCCAGATTGACGCTGTGAATCTGGTCAAAGCGGATCTGCCCGTTGAGAAAGGCCTCTACCGCCACCTCATTGGCCGCATTCAATACGGCCGGAGAACTGTCGGGCCCCTGCAGCACACGCCAGGCCAGGCTGAGGCCGGGGTAACGCCGCAGGTGGTCATTGGAGGTGAACGGCTCAAAGCTCAAGGGCGCCATGCGGGTGAAATCCAGAGCCGCCGCACCGCTGCGGATGCGCGCAGGCCAGGACAAGCCATAGGCAATCGGCCCGCGCATGTCCGGCGTACCCAGCTGGGCCACCACCGAGTTATCCACGAACTGCACCATGGAATGGATCACACTTTGCGGGTGAATCACCACCTCGATCTGGCCGGGTTCCACACCAAACAAAAACTTGGCCTCGATGACTTCCAGCGCCTTGTTCATCATCGTGGCCGAGTCCACCGAAATCTTGCGCCCCATCACCCAATTCGGGTGGGCGCAGGCCTCCTGGGGCGTGACGGTATGCAGCGTCTCGGGCGCACGGGTACGGAAGGGACCGCCGGAAGCAGTCAGAATAATCTTGTCAACCAGCGCCTTCCAGGTGCTCACGTCATCCGGCAGCGACTGGAAGATGGCGGAATGCTCACTGTCAATCGGCAACAGCGTGGCTCCACCGGCCTGCACCGCAGCCATGAATAAATGACCGCCGACCACCAGTGCCTCCTTGTTGGCCAGCAGCAGGCGCTTGCCGGATCGGGCTGCCTCCATGCAGGGTGCCAAGCCCGCCGCGCCCACGATGGCGGCCATCACGGTGTCCACCTGCGGATGCGCCGCCATGTCGGCAATAGCCTGCGGGCCCCACAGCACGTCCACCAGCAGACCGGCCGAGGCGCATCGCTGCTGGAGCGCACGTCCGCTGTCCGCATCCGCCATCACAGCAAACGCCGGCTTGACTGCACAGCACTGGGCAAACAAGGTATCCACGCTGGTCGATGCGGTGAGCGCAAACACCTGGTAACGATCCGGGTGCATGGCGACCACGTCCAGGGTATTGACGCCAATCGAACCGGTAGAACCCAGAATGACAAGCTGTTGCTTCATCGCATGCCTCCGCTAACCAGCATCAGGGCCAATGGCAACGTGGGCAGGAGCGCGTCAACACGGTCCAGCACACCGCCATGGCCAGGTAACAGGTTGCTGCTGTCCTTGACACCGGCCGAGCGCTTGAAGAGCGACTCCACCAAATCACCGACCACACTCATGGCAGTCAAAAATCCCAGAGCGACGACCAGCAACGGGGCACCCCTGGCATACAAGCGGCTGTACAGGCTGGCGGATTGCGCCGCCTGCTGGCCATCAGCGGCTATCCATACCAGCGCGATGAGCAGTACGGCGCACACACCACCGACCACTCCCTCCCAGGTCTTGCCGGGGCTGATGGAGGGCGCCAGCTTGT
>CANBTQ010000079.1 GCA_947372425.1 Comamonadaceae bacterium
TTGTTGGCAGTCTGTTACTGGTCAACGCAGCAATTTGGCTGTCTTACCCCCGATTCCAAGCGCTGAAGGAGTCTTCACGCAGGCTGGGCTTGCTGGCCGAGATGAATGTGCAGGTGAGCCGGGAGATTCTCGTGAATGAGGACATTGAGCTCATTTACCGCACTGTCCTGAACTACCTGTTCAGCGTTTTCAAGACGGCCACCAGTGGCTCGGTTCTGGTGCTCGGAACGGATGACTGTCTGACTTTTGCCGCGTCCCGCGGATTCAGTGAAGAGTTCGTCAATGGGTTTCACATCAAGCTCGAGCACAGCTTTCTGTACCAGTTGACGGAAGGGAAGATCACGGAGACGCGCCTTATCACCACGGAAGACTTTTCGGATATCCGGACGGTGCTCAAGCCGGAAAACTGGCAGTACCGCTCGGTCATCAGCGCACCGATATTTGTGGGCGATCGCCTCTTCGGGCTGTTGAACCTGGATTCCTCGGTGGATGATGCCTACGAGCTCGGAGACGTGGACATCGTGGATCGTTTCCGGACGCAAATTGAGATCATCCTTCTGGCCCGCGAACGCTACACCCAGGATATCAAACGCTACCAAGTGGATGCGCTGACGGGACTGTTTACGCGTCGCTATTTTGAAGACTTGTTCAAGATCAGCCTGGAGCGGGCCATTCGCCACCAAGAGAGCTTTGTCATCGCCATGTTCGATGTGGACAGGCTCAAATTTGTCAACGATAACTTTGGGCATCTGGCAGGGGACCGGATGCTGTTGTTCATTGCGAACGCATTGCGAACGGCCTGCCGTGCTTCCGACATCATGGGGCGCCTGGGTGGTGATGAGTTCATAGCCTGTTACCCGCTGACTTCCGTTGCGGCCATGGACAAGTCGCTGGCCGGAGTTCGCTCCAAGGTTCGTGCCAGTCGGCTGCGCTTTGCGGATACGGAGCACCGCCCGTCCTTCAGTTACGGCCTGGCATCCTTTCCGGATGACGGGAGCGACCTGGAGTCGCTGATCGCTTCGGCCGATAGCCGCCTGTACGGCATGAAGTCACAAAGAGCACCGGGCTTTCGAGATACGCTTCCTTTCGGGATACTCGGGTAAAACGCACAGCCACGATGGCATGCGGCTCGTGTGCTTGCTTGGCGTAGGCGCAATAAAAAAGCTGCTGCCGGTGTCAAGACACCGGCAGCAGCTTTGTGGCTTTCAGCTTACCTTGGTAGGGTTCGCTTTAAGCGCTAGCCAGAATGGCGTTAAAGGTTGCACTGGGCCGCATGACAGCCGTGACCTTCTGCGTGTCGAGCAGGTAGTAACCACCAATATCCGCTGGCTTGCCCTGCACAGCCTTGAGCTCTTCGGTAATCTTGGCTTCGTTGTCGGCCAGGGCCTTGGCCATAGGCGCGAAGTGGGCGGCCAGGTCCTTGTCCTCGGTCTGCGCGGCCAGTTCCTGCGCCCAATACAGCGACAGGTAGAACTGGCTGCCACGGTTGTCGAGCTGACCGGTCTTGGGTGATGGGCCCTTATTGTTGTCCAGCAGCTTGCCGGTGGCCGCGTCCAGCGCCTTGGCCAAAATCTTGGCCTTGTTGTTGCCGGTCTTGATGCCCAGATCTTCCATGGACACAGCCAGGGCCAGGAACTCGCCCAGGCTGTCCCAGCGCAGGTGGTTTTCTTCCACCAGTTGCTGCACATGCTTGGGGGCGGAGCCGCCGGCACCGGTTTCGTACATGCCGCCGCCGGCCATCAAAGGCACGATGGACAGCATCTTGGCGCTGGTGCCGAGTTCCATGATGGGGAACAGATCGGTCAGGTAGTCGCGCAGAATGTTGCCGGTGGCGCTGATGGTGTCCAGGCCGCGGATGACGCGTTCCAGCGTGTAGCGCATGGCACGCACCTGGCTCATGATCTGGATGTCCAGACCGCTGGTGTTGTGCTCGTGCAGGTACATCTTGACCTTGGTGATCAGCTGCGCTTCATGCGGGCGGTACTGGTCGAGCCAGAACACCACCGGCATGCCGGAGTTGCGGGCACGGGTGACAGCCAGCTTGACCCAGTCGCGGATGGCGGCGTCCTTGCACTGGCACATGCGCCAGATATCGCCGGCTTCCACGTTTTGGCTCAGCAGCACTTCGCCGGTGGCCACATCGGTGATGTTGGCCACGCCGTCTTCGGCAATCTCAAAGGTCTTGTCGTGCGAGCCGTATTCTTCGGCCTGCTGGGCCATCAGGCCGACGTTGGGCACGGTGCCCATGGTCTTGGGGTCGAACGCGCCATGCCATTTGCAGAAGTTGATGATTTCCTGGTAAATGCGGGCAAAGGTGGATTCGGGCATCACGGCCTTGACGTCTTTCAGGCGGCCGTTGGCATCCCACATCTTGCCGCCGTTGCGGATCATGGCGGGCATGGAAGCGTCCACGATGATGTCGTTGGGCGAATGGAAGTTGGTAATGCCCTTGGCCGAATCGACCATGGCCAGCTCGGGGCGGTGCTCGTGGCAGGCGTGGATGTCGCGCTTGATTTCGTCCTGCTGGCTTTGCGGCAGCGTGGCGATCTTGCCGTACAGGTCGGCCATGCCGTTGTTGACGTTGACTCCGAGTTGCTTGAACAGCTCGCCGTGCTTGGCAAACGCATCCTTGTAGAAAATCTTGACGCAGTGGCCGAACACGATGGGGTGCGACACCTTCATCATGGTGGCCTTGACGTGCAGCGAGAACATCACGCCGGTCTTGCGCGCGTCTTCAATTTCCTGCTCGTAAAAGGCTTCGAGGGCCTTCTTGCTCATGAACATGCTGTCGATCACTTCACGGTCCAGCAGCTTGGTGCTGGGCTTCAAGACAATGGTCTTGCCGCTCTTGGTGATGAGTTCCATCTTGACTTCGCGGGCGCGGTCCAGGGTGATGGACTTTTCACCGTGGTAGAAGTCGCCACTGTGCATGTGCGACACATGGCTGCGCGAAGCCTGGCTCCACTCGGCCATGCTGTGCGGGTGCTTGCGGGCAAAGGCCTTGACGGCGTTGGGCGCGCGGCGGTCCGAGTTGCCTTCACGCAGTACCGGGTTGACGGATGAGCCTATGCACTTGGCGTAACGCGCGCGGATGGCTTTTTCTTCGTCAGTCTTGGGGTCTTCGGGGTAGTCTGGCAGGGCATAGCCCTTGCCCTGCAGTTCGCGGATGCAGGCAATCAACTGGCCCACCGAGGCGCTGATATTGGGCAGCTTGATGATGTTGGCTTCCGGCTTGAAGGTCAGCCGGCCCAGTTCGGACAGGGTGTCAGGGACGCGCTGTGCCTCAGAAAGACACTCCGGAAAGGATGCCAGCACGCGGGCGGCAACCGAAATATCGCTGGCAACCACATCAATATTGGCTGCGCCGGCAAAGTGTTGCACGATGGGCAAGAACGCGCAGGTCGCCAGCAATGGCGCCTCGTCGGTCAGGGTGTAAATGATTTTGGACTTTTCAGCTGTCATCGCGTGTTACTCCTTATATTCATGTCGCGGAAATCGAACGACTGTATTCGATCTTAAGTGAGGCAGGTTTGCTCTTGCTTACAGCCGCGGCGAACCGGGAGCGGGTTGAAGCACAGGCCACAGCGCGCGATTCTAGAACCCGGAACCCGCTGCGCGTTTGATCAAGGTCACCTGATGTCACTGCACTTTCGGCCCAACTGCTCCCCGGGCGCTCCCCGGCTACAGCGTTGCCAAAATTGCCTGGCGCAGGGCCGGCGTGACTTCGGGCATTACGCCAAACCAGGCGTTAAACGCCGGGCGCGCCTGGTTAAGCAACATGCCCAGACCGTTGACTGTGTTGTTGCCGCGCAGACGGGCCTCACGCAGCAGCGGTGTTTCCAGCGGGATGTAAATGGCGTCGCAAACCAATGCGGTGCGCGGCAGATGGTCCAACCGGATGTCGAGGTTGGGTTCGCCGTGCATACCCTGGTTGGTGGTGTTCACCATCAAGGCAATGCCGTCCAGGGCTTCGTGCCGTTCGCTCCAGTCCAGCACCTGCACGCCAGCGCCAAATTCGTCCGCCATGGCCTGGGCCCGGGCGCGCGTGCGGTTGATCAGGCGGATTTCGGTGGCGCCCTGGTCCAGCAAACTCAGCACCACGGCACGGGCGGCGCCACCAGCGCCCAGCACCGTGATCGGACCGCGATCAGCGCGCCAGTCGGATTGGGCGTCGCGCAGGCTTTGAATGAAGCCGAATCCGTCGTTGTTATAGCCATGCAGTGCACCTTCCGGCGTGACCACCACGGTGTTGATGGCGCCCATGCGAAGCGCCAGCGGATCCACCACATCCATCCATTGCATGGCTTGGACTTTGTGCGGGATGGTGACGTTGCAGCCGGCCAGCCCCAGGGCGCGCAGTCCCCGGATGGCATCCTCCAGACGGGCCGGTTGCACCGCAAACAGTCCATAACTGCCTTGCAACCCGTAATGCTGAATCCAGTGGTTGTGAATCAGGGGCGAGCGCGAGTGCGCCACCGGCCATCCCATAACGCCCGCCATCACATATTTATTCGCCATCTCCAATGCACTCCTGAATTTCCGAAATGGCCTCATTATCGGAACTAGTTTGCGTCGGTTGCGTCCAGGCTCTCAGGGCCGCCAAGAAAACGATGCAACGCGGTCTCCCCAGCAAGCCGGCAGGCAGTCAGACGGATACAAATGGTCCGGTGCTGCCGCGGCCAGACGGGCACCGTGCGGACAGAACGCCGGGTTCAATCCGGCAAAGGGACCGCATGGCCGCCCTGCGGCGACGCCGGAACCCCGGCCTCAATCGCGTAATAGTCCCCCGCTTCGGCCGTAAAAATGTGGGCGGCAATCTTGAGGCCCTGCGGCTGATCCAGACTGCCGGCGGCTATCGATACCCGCTCTTTGCCGGTTTCTTCGAAAAACAGGCTGGAGCCGCAGATGTTGCAGAAGCCGCGCCGAAAGCCGGGTACGGCGCTATACCACTGCAGACTATCTTGCTGTAGCAACCGGAAATGCGCACGGCGGCAGGCGGTGGCCGCCACAAAATGGCCGCTGCTGCGTCGGCACTGTTCGCAATGGCAGGCAACAATGTCGCGCAAGCTGCCACTGACCTCGTAGCGCACGCTACCGCACAGGCATCCGCCGGAAATGGTTGGGGTCATGCAAACTCCAAATCAAAGGACCTAGAGTATGCGTGGTTGCCGCGCAGGGCAGGGCCTTTGGCGGCAGCGCAGAATGATTAGGGTAATCCTGTTGCTTGCAAACCAAGCGCAACCCTAGAATGTGCTGCAGTGCAGTACATTGGTTGCTCCGCACAGGAAGCACGAAAAGACATGTCAAAAACCACCGCCAAAGAAGCCGGATCCGCAGACCGGATCATCAAAAAGTATCCCAACCGCCGGTTGTATGACACGGACACATCGAGCTACATCACGCTGACCGAGATCAAGCAGCTGGTCATGGACAGCGAGCCCTTTGTGGTGCGGGACGCCAAGACCGGTGACGACCTGACCCGCAGCATCCTGTTGCAAATCATTCTGGAAGAAGAGTCGCAGGGTTCGCCCATGTTCACGGCTCCGGTGCTCTCCAACATCATCCGTTTCTATGGCCACACCATGCAGGGCCTGATGGGCGGCTACCTGGAAAAGAACATGCAGGCCCTGATGGACATGCAAGCGCCCATGGTCAAGGGCGTCATGGGTGCCAATATGTTTACCCAGATGCAGGAACAAATGGCCAAGCAAGCCGAGCAGTTTCTGGGCACCCTGGGCATCAAGCGCTGACCCTGACAAAGCCTGGCCATGCAAATGCTGGGACAATCGGGGTATGAGCGACACCCTTTCCCCACTAGCACCCGTGAACAAAGCGCCCCAGGTCGGATTCGTCAGCCTGGGTTGCCCCAAGGCCCTGACGGACTCCGAGCTGATTCTCACGCGCCTGAGCGCTGAGGGCTACAAGACCTCCAAGACCTTCCAGGGCGCAGACATTGTCATCGTCAACACCTGCGGCTTTATCGACGAAGCGGTGCAGGAAAGCCTGGACACCATCGGCGAGGCATTGGCCGAGAACGGCCGCGTCATCGTTACCGGCTGCCTGGGTGCCAAGACCGGCAAGGATGGCGGCAACATGGTGCGGGAAATGCACCCCAAGGTGCTGGCCGTAACCGGCCCGCATGCCACACAGGAGGTGATGGACGCCATCCACCTGCACCTGCCCAAGCCGCACGACCCGTTTACCGACCTGGTGCCCAATGCCTTTGGCGTGGCCGGCATCAAGCTGACGCCGCGTCACTACGCCTACCTGAAGATCAGCGAGGGTTGCAACCACCGCTGCACCTTCTGCATCATCCCGTCCATGCGCGGCGATCTGGTATCGCGCCCCATCGGTGATGTGCTGACCGAGGCGCGTGCGCTGTTCGAGGGCGGCGTGAAGGAGTTGCTGGTGATCAGCCAGGACACCTCGGCCTACGGCGTGGATGTGAAATACCGCACCGGCTTTTGGGATGGCAAACCGGTCAAGACCCGCATGCAGGAACTGGTGCAGTCGCTGGGCGAAATTGCGCAAGGCTATGGCGCCTGGGTGCGCCTGCATTACGTCTACCCCTACCCGACGGTGGACGCGATTCTGCCGCTGATGGCCAGCGGTCTGGTGCTGCCCTATCTGGATGTGCCGCTGCAGCACAGCCACCCGGACGTGCTGCGCCGCATGAAGCGCCCGGCCAGCGGTGAAAAGAATCTGGAACGCATACAGCAGTGGCGCGAGATGTGTCCTGAGCTGGTGGTGCGCAGCACCTTCATCGCCGGCTTCCCCGGCGAGACCGAGGAAGAATTCCAGCACCTGTTGGACTTCCTGGAAGAAGCGCAGATTGACCGCGCCGGTTGCTTTGCCTACAGCCCGGTGGATGGTGCAGCCGCCAACGCGTTGCCGGGTATGTTGGCAGCCGAATTACGCGAAGAACGCCGGGCCCGCTTCATGGAAGTGGCCGAGCGCGTATCCGCCGCGCGTCTGCAGCGCCGGGTCGGCGCCACCATGCAGATTCTGGTGGACTCGGCGCCGGGCATGGGCAAGAAGGGTGGGCTGGGTCGCAGCTATGCGGATGCGCCCGAGATCGACGGCGTGGTGCGGTTATTGCCACCCGAGAAGATCAGCAAGACGCTGAAGGTGGGTGAGTTCACCAAGGCGCGGATTGTGCGCGCCGAAGGACACGACCTGGTTGCTCAGCCCTTTTGACGATGGAGCGCCCGCAAGGGCGTTAGCAAGTCCGACAGGCCGTTGTGGTCGATCTCATGCATGAGATTGATCAGACGACCGATTTCATTTTTGGGCACGCCTTCGCGCACAAACCAGCGCAGGTAGTCGCCTGGAAGGTCGGCGATGCAGCGGCCCTTGTATTTGCCAAAGGGCATCTCGCGCGTCAGCAGCAGTTGCAAATCTTCGGGATTCATTGCGGTGCGTCGGGGAGGCGGGTGGGGGCGGTCGGTGGCATGCTTCCATTGTGATGCAATGGGGGGCGGGCCTGTGCACAGCGCTTGGACAAAAGAAAAAGGCCTGTGACTTGCGTCACAGGCCTGATCTGTTTTGGTGCCCAGAAGAAGACTCGAACTTCCACGATGTTGCCATCGCTAGCACCTGAAGCTAGTGCGTCTACCAATTTCGCCATCTGGGCAGCGAAGGCAAGTATAGCACGGCGTTTCTGGTCGTCTGGCCTGTCGGCTTCACTTTTTTAAATTACTTTGCATCCGCCGTGTCCATCCCCCTCCCTTGTGAGGCCTTCCCGGGTGTCCGGCGCAATGCGGTCACGATTCTGGCGCATACTTATAGCCACAAGGGAAATGCTGTCCCATGCTCCCACGGGTTGCGGGCGGCAAAGCGTTTGGTTTCTGTGCCGGTGGTGCTGGCCAGGGCATCTCAGGAAAGAGAGAAATTTCATTAAAAATATCAGCCAAACCAGCGGCTTGCTGGACGAAGTAGAAGGCATTGTTCAGGGACATCGCGACGGCCACGGTTTTGTGTCCCGCGACGACGGTGCGCCGGACATTTATTTACCCCCCAACGAGATGCGCGCAGTGCTGCACAAGGATCGCGTCAAAGTGCGCATCGTTCGCAGCGACCGCAAAGGCCGTCCCGAGGGCCGGGTGGTTGAAATTGTGGAGCGCTCCACCCAGCCCATCATTGGCCGCCTCTTGCAGGAAAGCGGTGTCTGGCTGGTAGCCCCGGAAGACAAGCGGTATGGGCAGGACGTGCTGATTCCCAAGGGTGCCACCAGCGTGGCCAAGGCCGGCCAGGTGGTGGTGGTGGAGTTGGTAGAGCCTCCGGCACTGTTCGGTCAGCCCGTGGGTCGCATCAAGGAAGTGCTGGGCGAGGTGGACGATCCCGGCATGGAGATTGAAATTGCCGTACGCAAATACAGCGTGCCGCATGAGTTTTCGCAAGCCTGCGTGGCCCTGGCCCGCACGCTGCCGGACAGTGTGCGCCCGCAGGACCATGCCAACCGCATCGATCTGACCGACATTCCCTTGGTCACCATCGACGGCGAAGACGCCCGCGATTTTGACGATGCCGTGTACTGCGAGCCCTTTACCAAGGGCCGCGGCCGCAGTGCGATCAAGGGCTGGCGCCTGCTGGTTGCGATTGCCGATGTGAGCCACTATGTGGAGAACGGCAGCGCGATTGACATCGACGCCTACGACCGTGCCACCAGCGTGTATTTTCCGCGCCGTGTGATTCCCATGCTGCCCGAAAAGCTGTCCAACGGCCTGTGTTCGCTGAACCCGGAAGTGGAACGCCTGTGCATGGTGTGCGACATGTTCGTCACCGAAGACGGTGAAGTGGACGCCTACCAGTTTTACCCCGCCGTGATGTGGAGCCACGCGCGCTTCACCTATACCGAGGTGGCTGCCATTCTGAGCAACACCAAGGGCCCTGAAGCGATCAAGCGCAAGGATCGGGTTGACGATTTGCTCAACCTGCACGGCGTGTTCCAGGCCTTGCTGAAGTCGCGGCAAAAGCGCGGCGCGGTGGACTTTGAAACCACCGAGACGCAAATCGTCTGTGACGAAAACGGCCGCATCGAAAAAATCGTACCCCGCACACGCAGCGTGGCGCACCGCGTGATCGAAGAGGCCATGCTGGCCGCCAATGTGTGCAGCGCCGACTTCATCGCGCAAAGCAAGCACCCCGGTCTGTTCCGCGTACATGAAGGCCCGACGCCCGAGAAGAAGGAAATTCTGCGCAACTACCTCAAGGCCACCGGCCTGGGCATGACGATCAGCGACGACCCCAAGCCGGGCGAGTTCCAGGCCATTGCCATGGCCACCAAGGACCGGCCGGACGCGCAGCAGATTCACTCCATGCTGTTGCGCTCCATGCAGCAGGCCATTTACACGCCCATCAACAGCGGCCACTTCGGCCTGGCTTTTGACGCCTACACCCACTTCACCAGCCCGATCCGGCGTTACCCCGATCTGCTGGTGCACCGGGTCATCAAGGCCATCCTGGGCAAGGCGCGATACCAGTTGCCGGTATTGCCGGTTCCTGGCGAGGCCCATGCCAAGCTGGCTAGGCGGCTGGAAAAAGGCCTGGCTTCCAAGGTCAAGGACCCGACAGAAAAGCCGCGCAAGGCCAATGCCGAAGGCCAGGCCTGGCAGGCGGCCGGCTTGCATTGCAGCGCCAATGAACGCCGGGCCGACGAGGCCAGCCGCGATGTCGAAGCCTGGCTCAAGTGCAAGTACATGCGGGAGCATCTGGGAGAAGAGTATGGCGGTGTTGTCAGCTCGGCTACCAGTTTTGGCCTGTTTGTGACGCTGGACGCCATGTATGTTGAAGGGCTGGTGCACATCACCGAACTGGGCGGCGAATATTTCCGCTTTGATGAAGCACGTCAGGAGTTGCGTGGCGAGCGCACCGGCACCCGCTATGCCATCGGCACCCGCGTGCGTATCCAGGTCAGCCGGGTGGACCTGGATGGCCGCAAGATCGACTTCAGGCTGGTCAATGAGGGCCTGGGTGTGGCCGGTCGTGCCCCCGGTGACAAGCCGGCGGTGCGCGACGTCAAGGCGCGCGCGCCATTGGCTGAACGGTTTGAACAGGAGTCCGGCGGGCGTGCTTCCGCCTTCAAGGACGAACCGCGCAAACGGAGTGCTGCCAAATCGGGCCGCACTGCCAAGTCTGCTACAGCCAAGGCGTCCGATCGTCCGGCCGCTGCATCCAAGAAGGCCTCGCGCAAAAAGCGTTAAAGGCGCTTATTGCCAGTGGCAGAGCGCGGATGCCGTCAGCACCGTGCCCTGCCAGCGGTCTGCTGCAAGGCCATGCAGATACACCGCTGCACTGGCAGCCTCCAGTGCATTGGCACCGCCTGCCAGGTGTGCGCCAACCAAGCCTGCCAACACGTCGCCGGTGCCTGCTGTTGCCAGCCTGGCGTTGCCGGTTGGGTTGATGCGCAGTGCATGCCCGGGGGCGGCAATGACGGTGCCGGAGCCTTTGAGCACCACCACACAGCGGTAACGATCCGCCAGGGCTTGGGCCGCGCCCGGGCGATCGGACTGGATGTGTGCGGCCGTGCTGCCCAGCAGGCGTGCCGCTTCCAGCGGGTGCGGCGTCAGCACCGTACTGCCTGCCGCCCTTTGCGGCAGTGCGGCCTGCCATACCGGGCTTTCGGCAATCCGGTTCAGCGCATCGGCGTCCAAAACCAGCTGGTTCGTTTGCTGCAGCAGAGCGGGCAAGTGTGCAGCAATGGCCTGCCCGCCACCACAGCCGGCAACCACGGTCATGCCGGTCCAGTCGAGTTCTTCAAAGCGGCGGAACATCAGCTCGGCTTGGGCCGTGTCGAGCGTGATGGCCTCATCGCCCAGCAGGCAGACAAACACGCGCCCGGCCCCACCGTGCAGGGCAGACTGCGCCGCCAGCAGCGCTGCGCCACGCATGCCGCTGTCGCCCCCCAGTACGCAGACATCGCCATAAGTTCCCTTGTGGCTGGCATGCAAGCGCGGCCGCGCAAGCGGGGCTGGCAGCAGGCGGGCCCGGGCCACCTCGCTGCTGGAGACGTTCAGGTCGTTGAACCAGATTTCGCCACTGGCATCGCGCCCGCCACCGGTAAACAGACCGGGTTTGAGCGTTAGCAGGGACAGGGTATGGTCCGCCACCACGTGCACGTCCGCCAGAGCGCCGGTGTCGGCA
>CANBTQ010000080.1 GCA_947372425.1 Comamonadaceae bacterium
TACTCCGACCACATCAGCCTGCCCATCCAGATGGAAAAGGAAGAGTGGAAAGACGGCGAGCTGATCACCCCCGGTGACGAAAACGGCGGCCGCCAACCCGGCGCCATGGTCAAGACCGGCGAATGGGAAACCGTCAACAAGGCCAACGCCATCTGGAGCCGCGCCAAGAAGGACATCAGCCAGGAACAGTACGACGACTTCTACAAACAGATTAGCCACGACTTTGAAGCGCCCCTGGCCCATACGCACAACCGCGTGGAAGGCAGCACCGAATACACCCAGTTGCTCTACATCCCCGGCAAGGCGCCCATGGACCTGTGGAACCGCGACAAAAAGGGTGGACTCAAGCTGTACGTGAAACGCGTCTTCATCATGGACGATGCCGAAGCCCTGTTGCCCACCTACCTGCGCTTCGTCAAGGGCGTGGTCGACTCGGCTGACCTGCCGCTCAACGTCAGCCGCGAACTGCTGCAGGAGAGCCGCGACGTCAAGGCCATCCGCGAAGGCTGCACCAAGCGCGTGCTGTCCATGCTGGAAGACCTGGCCAAGAACGACAAGTTGCCCGAGGCCGGTGCCGATGGCGTCACCGACGTGCTGAGCGCCGAGGACAAGGCCGAGGCCGAAAAGGCCGCCGGCAAATACACCAAGTTCTACGCCGAGTTTGGCGCCGTGCTCAAGGAAGGCCTGGGCGAAGACTTTGGCAACAAGGAGCGCCTGTCCAAGCTGCTGCGTTTTGCATCCACCCAGAGCGACACACCCGCCGTGTCCCTGGCCGACTACAAGGCGCGCATGAAGGAGGGCCAGGAGGCGATTTACTACATCACCGCCGACACCCTGGCCGCCGCCAAGAACAGCCCGCAGCTCGAGGTCTTCAAGAAAAAGGGCATCGAAGTCCTGTTGATGACCGACCGCGTGGACGAGTGGGCGCTGAACTACCTGCACGACTTTGACGGCACCCCGTTGCAAAGCGTGGCCAAGGGCGCGGTCGATCTGGGCAAGCTGCAGGACGAGACCGAGAAAAAAGCGGCCGAGGAAGCTGCCGAAGCCTTCAAGCCCCTGCTGGCCAAGCTCAAGGAAGCGCTGAAGGACAAGGCCGAAGACGTGCGCGTCACCACCCGCCTCGTCGACAGCCCGGCCTGCCTGGTGGTGCAGGACCACGGCATGAGCACGCAACTGGCGCGCATGCTCAAGCAAGCCGGCCAGAGCGCACCAGAATCCAAACCGGTGCTGGAAGTAAACGCCGAACACGCGCTGGTGAAGAAGCTGGACGGCTCGGTGCACTTCCATGACCTGGCCCACATCCTGTTTGACCAGGCCCTGCTGGCCGAAGGCGGCCTGCCGGAAGATCCGGCGGCTTACGTCAAACGGGTGAATGCGCTGCTGGTCTAAGCCGCTGCGCTGCACAAAAAGAACAAGGGGCCTGCCAACCCCTTGATCAAGAAGGCTCCTGCGGGGGCCTTCTTTTTTGCCTACGGCACGCGCTCAGCGCATCACTGCATCGCCAGCAGCGCTTGCAGCACGCTGGCGCCCAGCTTGCGTGCGCGTTCGCCGTTCCAGCCCACGGCCGGGTCGGGCAGATTGGCGTTGTCCTTGAAGGGCATTTCGATGGTGAAGGCCAGGCAGCCAAACTGCTGGGCAATCCAGTTGGTGGCCAGCGTGGGGTTGGCTGCGCCGGGCGGGCACAGGCCGTAGTTCACGTCATCCTGAAAGTCCGGGCAGCTGCCCAGCCAGGCCGACTTGAACTGCTCTTCCAGTTCGGCAGTACGCGGCGAATAGCCCGCTGTGCCTTCGGAGCCGACCACAAAGTTATAGGGCAGGCCCTCGTCGCCATGGATGTCCAGGCACAGGTCCACGCCCGTGTCCAGCATTTTGCGGCGCACCACAAAGACCTCGGGCGCGCGCTCGGGTGTGGCATCCATCCACTCGCGGTTCAGGTTGGCGCCCGCCGCATTGGTGCGCAGATTGCCCAGCACCGCTCCGTCCGGGTTCATGTTGGGCACCACATGGAACACACAGTGCTGCAACAGCCTGCGGCTGACCGCATCGCTGCCGTCCAGCAAGCGTTCCAGCAGGCCTTCGACAAACCACTCGGCCATGCTCTCGCCGGGGTGCTGGCGCGCAATGACCCAGACCTTTTTCTTCTCGGCCAGGGGGGTGGCACTGCCGGCATCGGTCACGCGCAACAAGGCCATGTCACGGCCTTGCAGCGTGCGGCCCAGGTGCTCCTGCGTCACATGGGGCGAGAGCGAGGCAGAGCCCAGCAGGTCCAGGTGCTGCTCCCAGGAGTACGGCTCGAAGTAGGCAAAGTACATGCACTGCGTCTCGGGCGTGGTGCGCGCCGTCATCACCTGGCCGTCGTATTCCGTGGCAATGCGAAACCAGTTCTGGCGGTCATGGCTGGCCACCACGCTATAGCCTTCCCATCCCTTGGGGTAGGCGCACTGGCCAGCATTGAGAAACTTCAGCACCACGGCCACACCGGCGGCACCCTGCAGGCTGAAATGAAACCACTGGGCAAATTCGCTGGCACTGTCCTTGCGGATATGCAGGCGGATGTTGCGCGGATCATCCAGGCTCAGCACCTCGATAGAGCCGGAATCAAAAGCGGTGGAAATATGCAGGGCGGTCATGGACGGAAGGCTTTCGCAACAAGGGAGACGGCCCCGGGGGGCATCGTGCCATTGTAGAGACGGCCATCTTCGCCCGGACCTACCAGTGCCCCTGCCCCTGAGCGGCGTACGACTCGGCCCAGGCCTGCATGCTGTGTCTCCAGCCTGCGATCTCCGGCAGCCGGGCACCGGCGTCCAGCGCCTGCAGCAGGCGCTGGTCTTCGTCGCTCAGGCTGGCCGGATAAATCCGCCTGGGGCTGACATACAGGGGATAGCGCAGATGGGCCTGCCGGAAATGGGGCCACCCCTGGTTCTTGAACACCACGACGCTGGCGCGTGGCGGCAGGATCACGCGGGCGGTACCCTCCAGCGTTGGCACGGTGAACGCGCCCCCCAGAGTCCAGCGCCAGATACTCATGGGCACGCTGACCGAGAGGCGGTTCTGATCCAACAGGAACAGGGGATGCTTCTCGATCTGCACCGACAGCTTGAAGGCCCGTGGCACGGCCTGCACCGAGGCATAGATGCGAATGTCAGCCTGCGCGATTTCGGCGCCATCGCAACTGCCGGGATGGATGCGCACATACAGCGTCCAGCCATCCGAGGCGCTGCCCTTGACACGCTTGACACAGCCAAAGGCCGCCTCAAACAGACTCACTGAAACCGTGCGCTGCACCGGCGTGTCCTGCCGCTGGCCTGCGCCCGCCGTAGCAGTGAAACCGGCCCGCCAGTCAAACTCTGAAAAGCCGTTCGCCGTGCCCGTGCCAGCGGTATCGGCAGCGGGTCGCGGCGCTGCGGGCGGGGGTCGGGCGCCACTGGCAGCCTGTTCACGCCGCGCCAGTTGGGCCGTCACCAGCCCGTAGGCCACATTGATGGTCTTCATGCGGGCTTCTGCGTCGGGGCTGGTGTTGACATCGGGGTGCCAGTGCATGGCCAGGGACCGATAGGCCGCCTTGGCTTCGGCCAAGGTGGCTTGCACATGCAGCCCGAGCGCGACGAATGCGTGAGGAATGTCCATGGTGTGTCACCGGGTGGGGCCGTTGCAGCGGCCGTTCTTGTTGGAGGTGACAGATGCTAGGAGCGCGGGTCGCCTTGTAACGGAGCGCAATGTTCAAGAACTGACATTTGAAAGCCACCCATGCAAGCGCCGGCGCAGCTCCCGCCAAACGGTTCAACGCGCCTGCAACGCCCTCACCCTGGGCGCCTCTTTATTCCGCCGGCTTGACGGCTTCGCGTGCGCGCTGGTAGTCGTCGTAACTCTGCCGCGCCTGGGAGCGGCAGTTCTGCAAGTCCTGCAGATCGGTCAGCTTGTCGCATTGCGCGCGCTGCATTTCCTGGGTTGAATGGTAGGCGATGCGGGAACTGCAGGCAGTGGCAAGCCAGCAGACCATGACCACGGCAACAAGAAAACGGTTGTGCATAGTGCAATCCTTGACTGAATACCCATGCGGGCGGCAGGCCTCAGCCAGCCTCCATCACCTTCACCAGTTGGCCTGGCTTGGGTTCGCCACCGCCATAAAAGCCATTCACCAGCCGCAACTGCGGCTCGGCGTTGGGCAAGGCGGACCGCTTTGCCAATTCAGCAAAGCCCCCCTTGGGGTAAGGCACGAGCTTGATGACCCAGGGCCGGGCAGCCGCCTTGTCTTGCGCATTCATGGCGCGAAAACTGGCTTCGGCTTCCCGCAGCAGGGCGCGGTTGGCCTGCAATGTGGGCGCATCCCGGGCGGCCTGTTGCAAGGCATAGGTGTGATTCTCAGGGCCGTTGACCAGGGTAAGTTCCAGGACCTGCGTCTTGCCCTGTGCATCCTGGCGCGTGCCGCTGTAGCGGGTGGCCTGCAGGCCATTGATGGTGGAGGCCTCGGTCTTGCCCGCTGTCAGCTTGAACCCATTTTTGAGAATGTCGGCATGGGTCTTTCCGGCTGTGGCCGGCACGGGCTTGAGCAGCAGCGCGGCATCCCCTGCGGCGTTCAGAAGCGCCACTTGCTCCGGGCTGTTTTGGATGTGCCAGCCCGCCGGCGCGCTGAGCGCAATGCCCAGACCGCCGTGGTAGAAGTTGCGGCCGCGCACCAAACCCTGCTCCGCGCTTTCGCCAAAGGCCAGACCCTGAATCACCTTGAGGTAGCGCTCGCGTCCCCCGTCCACATACGATGTCCCGGCGTCGTACTGGTCCGCGGTCTGCCGGATCTGCTGCAGGCGCTGGTCATTGGACGGATGCGATGCCAGCCAGCCGCCGCCGGTGGGCGCAGGCTTGCCTTCGGCCTTGGCCTGGTCGGCGACATAGCGTTCCTGGTTCTTCAACACGGTAATCACGTCCACCATGTTGTGCGGGTCATAGTGGTTGCGCGCCAGGTACTCGGCGCCCAGACCATCGGCCTGCAATTCCTGCTCGCGGCCATAGGAGGCGATATAACCGGCGGCCACGTTCTGCGAGACCTGGCCGGCGAGTTGGCCGGCGCCGGAGTAGCCCTGGCTCTCCAGCACCGCGCCCAGAATATTGGCGGCAAATACGCCCAGACCGGCATGCTGCTGGCTGGTGGCACGCTGCGCGCCGTGGCGGGCCGTCACGTGGCCGATCTCATGGCCCATGACACCGGCCAGATCGGCCTCGTTCTCCATGTAGGCCATGATGCCGCGCGTGACATACACATAGCCGCCAGGCAGGGCAAAGGCATTGATCTCGGGGCTGTCGAGCACCGTGAAGTGCCACTGCAGGTTGCTGCGGTGCGATTGCGCGGCCAGCCTTTGGCCCAGCGCGTTCACATAGTCCTGCACGCCTCTGTTGTCGTAGACGCTGTATTCCTTGAGCACCTGCTGGTGGGCCTTGGCGCCTTCGGCCACTTCCTGCTCTTCGCTCATGGCCGAGTATTCGGTCTCACCGCTCACCGGATTCACCACGGCCGTGCCGCAGGCACACAGCACACCCAAGGCCAGGGCTGCGGGCAACCACTTCAAACGCATACCAACCTCTTTTCGGGAGTTACATCGATCAAGCTCATTTTAAGGAATGCGCCGTCCCATGCGCGCGGGCAAGGCCCGCCTGTTGCGCCACAAAGCCCTGAAAGGCCTGCAACAAAGGCCTGTAGGGCGCCGGGTCGCCCTGCAACTGCGCCAACGCAGCACAGGTGGCCTCCAGGGTGGAGAGCTGGCCCGGCACATGGGCCTTGCGAATGCCATACAACGAGGCGGGAAGTTCATGCAGCGTCAAACGCGGCAGGCTTTGCAAGAACAGGCTCAGATGCAACATCTTGCGGCTCTTGCGCCAGGTGGCATCCAGCACTACCAGCCGGACCTGCGTCGGGTCTGCTAGTCGCGCAGCGTCCAAGGGCACAGGCACTGCATGCCCCTCGTAATCCGTGGGCGGGTACAGCAGCACCGTGTAGAGGGGTGCCTGCAGCGCTGCATGCAAGACTGATTCGTCAAACACGTCCCCCACCAGGATGCGGCTGTGCGGCAGGCTGCGATGCAGCAGCCCCGCGGTGTTCTTGGCGTGGTGGACCTCCAGCGGGTGCTGCAGGATCAACACCTCGGTGGCTTGCACCACCGGCGTGATCCAACGGCACATGCAGGTACTTTGGGGACGCCCGCACTGCGGGCAGAGAAGGCGTCGGATCGTGGGCGTCAACACCATGGCATTGATAATACCTGCATGACCGAAACCAACCCCTCCGCGCCCCTCACCACCCCGACTGGCGCCAACGACTTCGCCCACCTGGCTTTGTCGCCTGCCATGCTGGCCAATCTGCAACAGCTCGGCTATACCCAGATGACCCCGATCCAGGCCGCCAGCCTGCCCCTGGCCCTGGAAGGCAAAGACCTGATTGCCCAGGCCCAGACCGGCAGCGGCAAGACCGCCGCCTTCGCCCTGCCCCTGCTCTCCAAGCTGAACCCACGCTGGTTTGCCGTGCAGGCCCTGGTGCTGTGCCCGACGCGCGAGCTGGCTGACCAGGTCACCACCGAGATCCGCCGCATTGCGCGCGCCGAAGAAAACATCAAGGTCGTCACCCTGTGCGGCGGCATTGCGCTGCGCGGCCAGCGCGCCTCTCTGGAGCATGGCGCGCACATTGTGGTGGGCACGCCCGGGCGCATCATGGACCACCTGGAGCGCGGCTACCTGACGCTCGAAGGCCTGAACACCCTGGTGCTGGACGAAGCCGACCGCATGCTGGACATGGGCTTCTTCGACGACATCGCCAAAGTCATCCAGCAGTGCCCCAAGGAACGCCAGACCCTGCTGTTCTCCGCCACCTACCCCGAGGGCATTGAGAAGCTGTCCAACCAGTTCATGCGCGCGCCGCAGCGCATCACCGTGGCCGCGCCCAAGGCTGACAACAAGATCGAGCAGCGCTTCTACCAAGTCGAGCGCATGACGCGCCTCAAAACCGTGGCCCAGTTGCTGAACCACTTTCGCCCGGTCAGTACCCTGGCCTTTTGCAACACCAAGCAGCAGTGCAAAGACCTGGTCACCCTGCTGCAGGAGCAGGGCTTTCAGGCCCTGGCGCTGTATGGCGAGCTGGAACAGCGTGAGCGCGACCAGGTGCTGGCGCAGTTTGCCAACCGCAGCTGCTCGGTGCTGGTAGCCACCGACGTGGCCTCGCGCGGGCTGGACATCAAGGAACTCGAAGCCGTGATCAATGTAGACATCACGCCCGACCCCGAGGTGCATGTGCACCGCGTGGGCCGCACCGGCCGCGCTGGCGAATCCGGCCTGGCGCTCAGCCTGGCAACCATGAACGAGATGGGCGCTGTCGGCAAGATCGAGCAGTACCAGAACGCGCCCTCGGTCTGGTTCAAGCTGGAAGACCTGGTGCCCTCCAGCAACCAGCCGCTGCTGCCACCCATGGCCTGTTTGCAGATTCTGGGTGGGCGCAAGGAAAAAATCCGCCCCGGCGATGTGCTGGGCGCGCTCACCAATGACGAGGGCGGCCCGGCCTATACACGCGAGCAGATTGGCAAGATCCAGGTCACCGAGTTCTGCACCTTTGTGGCCGTGTCGCGCGAACTGGCGCAGCAGGCCTGTGCCAAGCTCAATGCCGGCAAGGTCAAGGGCAAGAGCGTGCGGGCGCGCATCCTCTAACGGGGAGCCTGGGACACGTCCCGCCGCAGGGCCGCCCCAAGGCGGGACAGCCCACTCGGGGGGCAGCGACCCACACGCAGTGGGGGAGCGTGGGGGCGATGTAAGGCATCTTCCTACACGCGTTACATCTGTTTACCGACTTCATCCGCGCGCTAGCTTGGCTACAGTTCATTCACGCACCAAAGTCACATAGACGGTGCTTGATAAACCGGAGTAGCCCCATGAAAGAACTTGCCCTCGACCTCAACCCCTTCAGCCTGATGATGGAGCCCGAGTTGGTCCTGCAAACCATGGAACGTTCGCAGCAGCTGCGCGGTCTGCGCCGCCACAAGCTGCGCCCCCTGGACAAGCCCCTGATCCCCTACACCAAGGAAGCGCTGGCCGCCCGCGCCGCCTATGACGCAGCCATCGATGCCGAAGACTTCGAGGATGTGGCCGACTCCTACCTGCTGAACTGAGTTTCTGCAACGGGTGCCGCAGCCGCTAGACTGCGGGCAGGCAATTCGCCTGACCCAACAAGGCTTCTGCATGCGCCCGCTTTACCGCAGTTTCTCCGCCCAGTCCGAGTTCGACGCCCAATACAACCCGTCGCTCGCCCTGAGCGACCCGGATGCACCGGGCCAGCATTACATGGCCATGGCCGCACGTGCCCGTGCCACCCTGCCCTGCATGCTGGATGTGCCTTATGGCCCCACACGGGAAGAGACGCTGGACATCTTCCCCGCCGCACAGCCCAAGGCCCCGGTCTTTGTATTCATCCACGGCGGCTACTGGCGCGCCCTCTCCAGCAAAACCTTTAGCGGCGTAGCGCTCGGCCTGCAGGCCCGTGGCATCACCACGGTGGTCATCAACTACGCACTGTGCCCGCGTGTCACGATTGACGAGATCGTGCGCCAGACCCGCGCCGCCCTGGCCTGGACGCTGCGCAACATCCAACAATACGGTGGTGACCCGGGCCGCGTGGCCATAGGCGGCCATTCCGCCGGTGGCCATCTCACGGCCATGGCCTTGCAAACCGCATGGGCCGACGACTACGGCCTGGCGCAAGACCCTTTTGTGGCCGCCCTTCCCTTCAGCGGGCTGTTTGATATCGAGCCCCTGCGCTTCAGCTACCTGCAGCCGCAGATTCAACTCGATGACGGCATCATCCGCCGCAACTCACCCGCCTTCCTGGTACGCCCCTGCAAGACGCCGGTCTGGATTACCTGGGGTGGTGCGGAGAGCACAGAGTTTGCGCGCCAGTCGGAGCTCTACCACCAGGCATGGCAAGCGGCCGGCAACCCGTCCGAATTGCGTGCCATACCGGGCGCCAATCACTTCACGGTCATTGGTGGCCTGGAGGATGCAGACAGCGCGGTATGTCGCTGGCTGGCTGAGAAACTGGGGGCTTAAAGCCCGGTCGCTGCCAACTCCGGCGACACCCCACTCCAGGCGAAGTCAAACACCCGGGACGCCTGCAGCGTTTCCTGCTGCGCCTGCCGCAGTGCGTGCGAGACACCGGCCACCACGCTGTCAATCACCGGCACCGCCACCACGGGCTGAATGTGCGCAGCCATACCCACCAGACCGGCGCCGCCCAGAATGACGGACTGCACACCCCAGCGCCGCGCCGCCTCATTGCAGGCGCGGGCCAGCAGCACCTGCGCGGCCAGCGGATCGGCTGCCAGTTCGGCGCCGGTGGCGGTCACCGTATGGATACCAGCCAGTTGTTCGCCATAGCCCAGGCTGTGCGCCAACCGCTCCAACATGGGTTTCCAGCGCGCGCCGCCGGTGACGATGGCAAAGCGGCCCTGCTCGGCCGCCGCGATGAAGGAGGCCTCGGCCAGACCGGTGACCGGCAACTGGCTGACCTGGCGCAAGGCCAGCAGGCCCGGGTCACCAAAGCAGCCTATCAGCACGCTGTCAAAGCGTTCCTGCCCTGGCACGATGGCTGCGGCCCAGGCGTCCAGCGTGGCGTGGCCGGCCACCGCGTAGCTGGCCTCGCAGGCAATATACGGTGCGCCAAAGCGCGCGGTGCGCGTCACCACCTGGGCCTGCGGCCCGGCCGCAGCCTGCGCATGGGGCTGCATCAGCGCCGTGATGGAGGCCGAGGTGTTGGGATTGATCAGCAGCAGGCGGCACATGGCTCAGACCTCGACAGGGCGCGCGGGCTCGGCGCCGAACAGGGACAGCAAATCGGGCGCATCGCCATCCGGCTGGCTGAACTGCAGCTGCGACTCCAGTTGCCTCAGGTGCTCGCCCATCAGCCGCGCAGCCGCGTTGGCATCGCGCAGGCGGATGGCGTCCAGCAGCGCGCGATGCTCCTGGCAGCCGCAACGACTGGCATCCGAATGCGGCTGCACGTCACTGCGGTAGGTCATCAGAATCAGCGAGGTGCGCGACACCAGCTTGCGCAGAATGCGGCCCAGCGTCTCGTGCTGCGAGGCATTGGCAATGTGCAGATGGAAGTCACCCGAGAGGCGGATGGCGCGGCGCATATCACCGGCCTGGCGCGCCTCTTCTTCCTGGGCAATGCATTGCGACAGCACGGCAATGTCGTCGGCACTGGCCTTGGCAATAAAGCAGGCAATCAGCGTGGGCTCGATCAGCCGCCGCACTTCAAACACTTCGCGTGCCTCGGCCTCAGTCGGCTGCGCCACGGTGGCACCCCGGTTGAGCGTGAGGGTGACGATCTGCTCATTGGCCAGGCGCACCAGCACCGGGCGTATGCGCGTGCGCGACACACCGAAGGCCGTGGCCAGCCTGTCTTCCACCAGCTTGGTACCGGGCGGCAGACGGTGGTCGAGAATGGTCTCGACCATGCGCTCATAGATTTCGTTCTCGGTCAGCAGCACCGGTTCGGTCATGGCGCGCGCTTTGCTTTCTGGCGATTGGCCAGCACCGTGGACAGGCCCACGGCCAGACCCATGACGATGAAGGACACGACCATGGTGACCGTGCCCAGGGCGTAGATGCTGGGCGTGGTGACGGTGGTAGTCAGGCCTTGCAGTTCCAGTGGCAAGGTGTTGACATCGCCAATAGCCTGAGAGGTGCGGGCAATTTCGTCCCAGCTCAGGGTAAAGCCAAACATGCCAATGCCCACCACCGAGGGCGCAATCAAGGGCAGTACCACGTGCCTGAAACCCTGCCAGGGCGTGGCACCCAGGTCGCGCGCCGCCTCTTCATAGGCCGGGTTGAAGCGGTTGAAGATGGCAAACATGATCAACAGGCCAAAGGGCAGCGTCCAGGTCAGGTGCGCGCCCAGGGCCGAGGTGTAAATCCCCAAGGCCGTGCCGTAGTTGTCCAGCGTGTCCTGCATTCCCCACATCTCCAGCACCTTCTTGATGCCGGTGTCCAGCAGGCGGAACTCCAGGCCTATGCCCAGCGACACGATGATGGAAGGCATGATCAGGCTGGCCACCGAGGTGTAGAACAAGAGCCCGGAGCCCTTGAAGCCCTTGCGAAAAGCC
>CANBTQ010000081.1 GCA_947372425.1 Comamonadaceae bacterium
CCGCCTGCTGCTGCGCGAAGACGACGAGGTGTCTGCCATCACGCAGGCGGCACTGGAGGCCGACGGCGTGCGGGTGCTCACCGGGCACCAGGCGCTGCGCTGCGAGCTGCAGGGCGACAGCAAACAGCTGGTGCTGCTGCACCAGGGCCAGGAGCTGCGCGTGCCGTTTGACCGCCTGCTGTGCGCCGTGGGCCGCGCCGCCCGCCTCAGCGGCTATGGCCTGGAGGCCCTGGGCATTGCCACCGACAAGACCGTGGTCACCGACGACCATCTGCAAACCCTGTATCCCAATATCTATGCCGCAGGCGATGTGGCCGGCCCCTACCAGCTCACCCATGTGGCGGCACACCAGGCCTGGTATGCCACGGTGAACGCGCTGTTTGGCGACTTCAAGCGCTTTGCGGTCCATTACCGGGCCATCCCCCAGGCCACGTTTACCGACCCCGAGATTGCCCGCGTGGGCCTGAACGTGCGCGAGGCACAGGCCCGGGGCGTGGCCTATGACGTCACGCGCTTTGAACTCGCCGAGCTGGACCGCGCGATTGCCGACAGTGCCACGCGGGGCTTTGTGCAGGTGCTGACGGTGCCGGGCAAGGACCGCATTCTGGGCGTTTCCATCGTGGGGGCGCAGGCGGCCGAGCTGTTGGCCGAATACGTGCTGGCCATGCAACACGGCCTGGGGCTGGGCAAGATTCTGGGCACGGTGCACAGCTACCCGACCATGGCCGAGGCCAACAAATACGCCGCCGGCGCGTGGCGCCGCGCGCACCAGCCGCAGGCCCTGCTGCGCTGGCTGCAGCGCTTTCAGGATTGGAGACGCGGATGAGCACCCTGCCCGCAGGACCCGACACAACCGAGGCCGGCACGCCGGCCGCCCGCAGCCTGCCGCAATCCCCGGCCCGCCAGCTGGTGCTGCTGGGCGCAGGCCACGCCCATGTGCATGTGCTATCCCTGATGGCGCAGGCACCCTGGGCCGGCGCGCAGGTGACGCTGATCGCGCCCTACGACCGGCAGCTGTATTCCGGCATGGTGCCGGGCTTTGTGGCCGGCCACTATGCGCTGGAAGACTGCGTGATTCCGCTGACGCCCCTGGTCAAACGCAGCGGCATTCGCTGGATCCAGCGCAGCGTGCGGGCCCTGGATGCCCAGGCGCAGACCCTTACCCTGGACGATGGCAGCAGCCTGCGCTACGACTGGCTCTCCATCAACACCGGCCCGGTGCAAAACCGCGCGCGCCTGGAGCAAGCCATGCCGGGCGCCC
This sequence comes from Comamonadaceae bacterium, assembly GCA_947372425.1. Taxonomy (GTDB): domain Bacteria; phylum Pseudomonadota; class Gammaproteobacteria; order Burkholderiales; family Burkholderiaceae_C; genus Allorhodoferax. The sequence goes on from CANBTQ010000081.1 coordinate 1,262, forward strand.
GCGAGCATGCCTTGTTCATCCGGCCGATTGAGGCCTTTGGCGTGCTTTGGCCCAAGGTGCTGGAGATGGGACGCACGCGTGCGCTGCGCATTGCCATCGTGGGCGCCGGTGCGGCCGGCATGGAGCTGGCGATGGCGGTGCGCCAGGCGCTGCCGGATGCGGCGCTCACCCTGCTGTGCGGCGACACGCCACTGGGTGCCGGCTACGCCGCACCGGTGCAGACACGCCTGCGGGCCGCCCTGCAGCAGCGCAGAATTACCTTGCTGCAAGACAGTGCCAGCGGCGTGCGCCCGGGCGAAGTGGTGCTGGCCAGCGGCGCCACCCTGGCCTGCGACGTGCCGCTGATTGCCACCGGCGCACAGTCCCCGGCCTGGCTGCAAGCCAGCGGCCTGGCACTGGACCCACAGGGCTTTGTGGCGGTGGACGCCTGCCAACGCTCCACCAGCCACCCACAGGTATTTGCCGCCGGCGATGTCAGCACCCGCATGGACCGCAGCCTGGCGCGCAGCGGCGTATACGCGGTGCGCGCCGGACCGGCCCTGGCCATGAACCTGGCGGCCACCTTGGCCGGTCAGCCCCTGACGGCCCACCAACCGCCGCAACACACGCTCAACCTGATCTCCTGCGGTGACCGCTATGCGATTGCCAGCTGGGGAACATACAGCGCGCAGGGCCGCTGGGTCTGGTGGATCAAGGACTGGATTGACCGCCGCTTTTTGCGCCGTTACCGGGAGCCCGCGCCATGAACAGCACCAACGACATTCCCTTGGCAAGCGCCGGCACCCGGCGCGTGGACCAGTTGCTGGCGCACTACGGCAGCAGCCACCAGAACCCGGTCAATGAACGCATCCACTGCGTGGCCATTCCGCTCATCATGCAAAGCCTGATCGGCCTGCTGTATGCGGCCAGCCCCGTGCTGGCGCTGCTGTTTCAGGGCGCCAGCCTGGTGTATTACTGGCGCCTGTCGGCGGTGTTCCTGGTCAGCATGGTGGCCATCAGCGTGCTCATGTTGGTCATCGTGGCCGCGCTGCACGTCAAGGGCATTTTGCTGCCGGTGTGCATCGCCGTCTTTGTGCTGGCCTGGATTGCCCAGTTCATAGGCCACCGCATCGAAGGCAAAAAGCCCTCGTTTTTTGAGGACCTGCAATACCTGTGGATAGGCCCGCTGTTTGTGCTGAGCCTGCTGTTCCGCAAAATCGGCCTGCGCTGGTAGCGCACCGGCCCGCTGCTCAGGAGCGGCCGGAGAAGCGCACCCGGTGCGGCCGCGCGCCTGCAGCGTCGGCCGGATGTCCCGCATGGTGTTGGCGCACCCTGGCAAGGCGCACATCCGGTCGCGGCAGCGGCAGTTCCGGCGCCACATCCACCAGCGGCAGGGCGGCTCCGGCCAGGCCCAGATAGACCTGTACATCGCGGTAAATCGAGGGCAAGGCCACCGCCATCAGCAGCAGCGCAATCGGCACGGTGGCCATGAAACCCAGGGTCTTGAAGGCCACAGCGCCCAGCAGCGCCCCGCTGAAAAACAGGCCCAGCAAGGTGGCATGGGTGCGCAGCTTGGCATGGTCGGCCCGCACATAGTGCTCCGCAGTGGCGGCACGGTTATGGTTCCAGTACAGCAGACGGCCCAATTCAATGCCCAGGTCGGTGATCACGCCGGTCATGTGGGTGGTGCGGATTTCGGCGGCCGAAATCTTGGTCACGATGGCGTTCTGCAAGCCCATGATGTAGCACAGCAGCAGCACGGTGGTCGGGGCAAACACCTCGATCAACACATTGAGATTGGCGCCCAACAGCCCAAAGACCAGCAGCAGCAGCGCCTCCAGCATCAGTGACCAGGCGAACTCGCCCTGCATGCGCCGGCGCCGGGCCCAGTTGATTTGCAGCGAGGTGGTCATGGCACCGGCCACAAAGGCCAGCACAAAGGCCAGGCCGGCCAGCGCCAGATACAAGTTGCCCAGCACCAGGTCATCGGCGGCAGCCGATACCAGGCCTGTCATGTGCGAGGTGTAGCGCCCCACGGCCAGAAAGCCACCGGCATTGACGGCACCCGCCACCCAGGCCAGCAAGCCGCCCAGCTGCATGTTCTTTTGCCGCGTGCGGCGCTTGCGGGTCAGGCTACCAAGAAACTGGATGGCCATGGCTAGCGGCAGCCGGTTGAAAGTGCAATATAAGGCACACTTGAAACGTTTTGCATTTGCTTAGTATGTTAATACTATTAACATGTCAATGCAATGCGCAAGGTCGGTGCATGCCGCCTGCGCCTGCCCAGGCACATCAAATGATCATCTGGTTAAAATGAAATAAGACTGGGGAACTGCATGGAACTGAAGACTGCGCGACTGACCGTACTGATAGATCCGGCCAAGAAAAAGGCCTTGGAGGCTATCTGCGCCAAACAGGACCTGACCCCGTCCCAGGTGGTACGCCGCCTGATCCGCGACTACCTGCAGCAAAACGGTGTGAACTGGGTGCCCAGCGGCGTGGAAGAAGACAGCGGCAAGACCGAAACGGCCGCCTGAGCCCGGCACCCTGGGCGGGCCTATCCGATCTTGCTGTCGGCAAAGCGGCTGTCCAGGCCGCGCTCTTTCATCTTGCGTTCCAACTCCTGGTCTTCCAGTTCGCGCTTGCGCTGCGCCTGTTTGCGCAGCTCTTCCTGGCGCAGGGCTTCCACCTCCTCAGCCGACAATTCCTTGTCAAACGACAGCTCGGGACCACCGGCACCAGCAGGCTCGCCACGCTTGCTCTTGAGCTTCATGGCCAGACGCAACTCATTGGCGGAGTCGGCGTTGCGGATCGCCTCTTCGTAGGAAATGAAGCCGTCGTTGTAGAGCTCGAACAGTGCCCAGTCAAAGGTGCGCATACCCAGTTCGCGTGAGCGCTCCATGATGGTCTTGATATCGCCGAACTGGCCCTTGAAGATGCGCTCGGCAATGGTGGGCGTGTTGAGCAGAATTTCGATGGCGGCCTTGCGGCCCTTGCCGTCTTCGGTGCGCACCAGGCGCTGCGAGATGATGGAGCGCAGATTGGCCGACAAGTCCATCAGCAGTTGGTTGCGCCGCTCTTCCGGGAAGAAATTGATGATGCGGTCGATCGCCTGGTTGGCGCTGTTGGCATGCAGCGTGCCCAGGCACAGGTGACCGGTCTCGGCAAAGGCAATGGCGTGCTCCATGGTCTCGGGGTCGCGGATTTCGCCAATCAGAATCACATCCGGTGCCTGGCGCAAGGTGTTCTTCAGGGCGTGGTGCCAGCTGTGCGTGTCCACCCCGACCTCGCGGTGGCTGACCAGCGACTTCTTGCTCTGGTGCACGTATTCCACCGGGTCTTCCACGGTAATGATGTGGCCGGCCGAACTGCTGTTGCGGTAGTCGATCATGGCCGCCAGCGAGGTGCTCTTGCCCGAACCCGTGCCACCCACCACCAGCACCAGGCCGCGCTTGTTCATGATCACGTCCTTGAGCACCGGCGGCAGCTGCAGCTTCTCGAAGTTGGGGATCTCGGAGGCAATGGTGCGCACCACCATGGCCACGTTCTGCTGCTGCACATAGACGTTGACCCGGAAGCGCGAGACGCCCGGGATGCTGATGGCAAAGTTGCACTCCAGCTCTTTGGCAAACTCGGCCCGCTGCTTCTCGTTCATCAGCGACTCGGCAAACACGCGGGTCATCTCGCCGTTGAGCTTCTGGTTGGTCAGCGGCTGCATGCTGCCGTGGGCCTTCATGCTGGGCGGAAAATCATTGGCTATAAACAGATCAGAGCCGCCGGCCTGGCTCATGGCCGCCAGCAGTTTGTGCATATAGGCGCGTGCCTGTTCTTCGGTGAGTGTGGACATGGCTTGGAGGTGCGGGAACACCGGGTGTGACAGCAAAATAAAGTATCGACGGCAACGGCCTTGCGGTCAACCGCTCCCGCAGCGCCGGGGTAGGCGACAATGTGCCAACAACAAATTTCCGCCGGCATGCCCATACTGCCAAACGGAACGATTCAAGGGTGCTTCATGACCAGCTATGTTCGGGCCTTTCTGTTCGCCATCTGCATACAGACACTTGCCTTGCCTGCGCAGGCGGCTGCACCCCGACCGGACGCACCATGAACGCGCTGCGCCAGATGCTGTTTGTGCTGCGCCTGGAGGCGCAGTTCTTCGCCCGCTTTCCCAAACTGTTTGCGGCCACCCTGCTGGTGGTCTTCATCCCGGCGCTGTATACGTTTATCTACCTGTCCAGTGTCTGGGACCCGGCGTCGCGCATCCACATCCTGCCGGTCGGCCTGGTCAACATGGACGAGGGCGTTGAGTACCGCGGCCAGGTCTTTAACGCCGGCTGGGAAGTGGCCACCACGCTGCGCAAGCGCCAGACCTTTGGCTTCCAGGACTTTGACAACGAGGCCGAGGCGCGCGCGGGCGTGCGCAGCGGTGCGCTGGCCTTTGCGCTGATCATTCCGCACGACTTCAGCTCCAACGCCATCCCCGGCCAGCAGGCCGGCGCCGGCAAGCTGACGGTAGTCACCTCCGAGGGCAACAACATCGAGAGCGCCCTGCTGGCGCGCAACTTTGCCCGCGAGCTCGGCCACGATGTGAACGAGAGCCTGAACGAGCGGCGCTGGAAGCTGGTGCTGCTGAGCGCGGCCGGCTCCCAACGCAGCGTGGACCGTCTGCGCGACGGCGTGGACCAGTTGCGCAGCGGTGCCCACGAACTGAACAAGGGCATGGCGCCCTTGGCCAGCGGTGCCCGCCAGGCAGCCGTCGGTGCCCAGCGCCTCAATGGCGGCGTGGACCAGCTCAACAGCGGCGTCAAGCAGCTCAGCGCCGGGATCCGCACACTCGATGCCAAGCGCCCGCGCAACAGCGATCTGGACCGCCTCAAGGCCGGTGCAGAACAACTGGCCGCCGGGCAGAACGAGTTGTCCAAGGGCATGGGCGAATTGCAGGCCGGCAGCCAGAGCATCCGCAGCAATGTGGCCAGCTTCCGCGACCAGGCGCGCGACAGCATTCTGGTGCCGTCCAAGGTCAATGAAAACCTGGGCCTGCTGTACGACGGGGTGGTGCAACTGGATGTCGGGCTGCAGACTGCGGCCGATGCGCAGGGCAAGCTGAACGATGGCGCCGACAAGCTCAGCACCGGTGTGGGTGCGCTGACCACCGGCGTGCGCGCCATGAACCAGGGTCTGCGCACCATGGCGCAGAAGCTGCCGGAAGACAGCCAGCTCGAAGAATTGGACCGTGGCACCGACACCCTGGTCAGCGGCACCACGGCGCTGGCCGATGGCGTGCAGGCGGCACGCCAGGGAACCGAGCGGCTCAGCGCCGGCCTGGACCTGCTGGCCGGTTCACTGCCCCCGGTGGTGGACAAGCCCGATGGCAGTGCCCAGGGCCTGGCCAACTCGGTCAGCCCGGTGGTGGAAGTGGATGCCCCGGTGCCCAACAGCGGCAGCGGCTTTGCACCCAACATCATTCCGGCCGCGCTCTGGCTGGGTGCGGGCGTGGCAGCCTTTCTGATCCATGTGCGGGTGCTGCCCAAACACGCCCAGCATTTCTTCGGCCCGGCCAAGCTCTGCGGCAAGCTGGGCATCCCCCTGCTGATCGTGCTGCTGCAGGCTGCCATGGTCTATGCCACGGTGGTCTGGGGCCTGCACATCCGGGTGGCCAGGACGGGCCTCTTCACGCTGACGCTGGGCCTGTCGGCCGTCACCTTTTTGTGCATCGTGATAGCGCTCACCCGCGTCATGGGGGATGCCGGCAAGGCCGTGTCCATGATCTTTCTGGCGGTGCAACTGTCCAGCTCCGGCGGCATCATGCCGGTGGAGCTCAGCGGCACGCTGTTCAGCGAAATCAGCCCCTGGCTGCCGCTGACCTGGGTGGTGCGTGCCATGAAGATCAGCATGTTTGATGCCTATGGCGGCGCCTGGCAACACCCGATGGCGGTGATTGTCAGCACCTGCGGCATTGCGCTGGCCAGCGCCTGCTGGCTGGGCCGCTGGCGCTATGTCAAACCCTCGGCCATCCGGCCGGCTGTGGACTTCTAGAGCGGGGCCGCCACGCTTGCCCACTGCGTGTGGCGCCCGGCGGCAAGACCGGTGGAGCTGAAATAGTGTCGCAAAGCCGGCCTTATTTGCGCATGCAAGCCTCCAGCTGTGATTGAATGGACGGGTGCCCATCGTCTGGAAATCATTGCCAAGGAGGCCTTTATGGAATCTCGCAATCCTGTTCCGCAGTCGTCGCCCTTTCTGCTGCCGGTCGCACAGATGCGGCGTGTGTTTCAACCCGAGGACGTAGAGCGCAAACTGGCCAAGCTGCAAAGCGACGAGCACGACAGCCTGCGCAGCACCTACCGGCGCATGCTGGAGCGCGGCCCGCAGCGCTTCCAGGTCAAGCCTTCGGGCGTGCCGGACATGGCCGATCTGTACCAGACCCTGCCCAATTTCACCGAGGTGCTCGACGATGTGAAGCGCCACGTGGCCCTGTCGCAGGACTGCCCGGACGGCATCGAGGTCACCCCCATCCTGCTATTGGGCCCGCCCGGCATTGGCAAGACCCATTTCGCCAAAAAGTTGGCCGATCTGCTGGGTACCGGCATGACCCTGGTGCCCATGAGCTCGATGACCGCCGGTTGGCTCTTGTCCGGCTCCTCGTCGCAGTGGCGCGGCGCCAAACCCGGCAAGGTGTTTGAGGCGCTGGTGGATGGCGAATATGCCAACCCGGTGATGGTGGTGGATGAGATCGACAAGGCCAGCGGTGACGCGCAATACGACCCGCTGGGTGCGCTCTACAGCCTGCTCGAGCACGACACCGCGCGCGCCTTTACCGACGAGTTTGCCGAGGTGGCGGTGGATGCCAGCCAGGTGATCTGGATCACCACGGCGAATGACGCGCGTTCCATTCCCGAGCCCATCCTGAACCGCATGAACGTGTTTGAAGTGGCGCCGCCGTCGGCGGATGCGGCACGCCAGATTGCGTGCAACCTGTACCGCAGCATCCGCGGCCAACACGGCTGGGGCGCACACTTTGCAAACCAAGCAGCGGACGATGTGCTGGATGCCTTGAGCGAACTGCCGCCGCGCGACATGCGGCGTGCACTGATGACAGGCTTTGGCAATGCCCGCCTGGAAAAGCGTGACACCTTGCGGGTGGAGGACTTGCCCCGCTCGGCTTTGAAAAAAGGCACCATGGGGTTCTTGCAGTAAGCCTGAAGCGTGGGGCGGCAGAGTGCCGCCCCACGCTTCAAGCCGCGAGGCTCTCGCCCAGGCGCACGCAATCGCGCCCGGCCTCTTTGGCCCGGTACATGGCGTCGTCAGCGCTTTTGGTCAGAGCAACCGCATCCAGCCCGTCCCGGGGATAGACGGCGACGCCGACACAGCAGGACACCAGCAGTTCATGCCCGTCCACCAGAAAGGGCCGCTTCAGCGCCAGCCGCAGCTTTTCCGCCAGGGCGAAGATGGACTCGGACGCGCTCAGCTGCGCCAGCAGCACCACAAATTCATCACCGCCAATGCGGCCCACGGTGTCTGCCGCCCGCACCGACAGTTGCAGCTGCCGCGCCACCTGCTTCAACACCTGGTCGCCCACGGCATGGCCATAGGTGTCGTTGATGGGTTTGAAATGGTCCAGGTCTATAAACACCATGGCAAAGTGCCCACCCTGGCGTTTGGCGCGCGCCAATTCCTGCCCCAGACGGTCACTGAATAGCGCGCGGTTGGGCAGCCCGGTCAGGGGGTCGTGCTGCGCCATGGTGCGCAACTCTTCCGTCATGCCGGCCGCCATTTGCAGGGCATGGGCCCGGCCATGGATCATCTGCCAGGCCAGCATGGCCAGCATCACACTCAGGATGCTGCCGGCCACGGCAATCTCCTGGTCCATGCTGCGGCCATAGCGTTGCGCGAAGGCATCCTGGCTGTGCAGGAGCAGCGTCCAGTTGCGACCAGCCACCACCATGTATTCTTGGGCGCTGATCGCGTCGCGCGATGCCGCCCCGGTGACAGGGTCTGCAGCGTCGGAGCGGTACATGCGCGATGCCTCCTGCGTGTCCGTCCCGTCGTACAAGGCCACACTGAGTCCGGGCAGCTGGCTGCCGTACAGGCTGGCCATGAAGTCATCCACGTGAAAGGCGGCATAGACCCAGCCGATCAGACTGGCGCGGCGCTGCTGCACGCTGTCGCGCGCCTGGCCCGGCGCATAGATTGGCAAAAACATGATGAAGCCGGGCGGCGCGGAGCCGGGCCCATCGATCTTGAGCACCACCTTGCCGGAGATGGCCGCCATGCCGGAATCGCGGGCCTGTTCCAATGCGGCCCGGCGCACCGGATCGGTCCAGATATCGTTGCCCAAAGCCGCACGGTTGCGCACCACCGAGGGTTCGCGTTGCACGACGGGCGCGTAGGCCTCTCGCTCGCCCGCCGGTGCGATGGCATAGCCGGCAACCCCGGCCGCCCGCATGGCCGCCAGGTGCGCCGCCTTTTGCGGGGCGGGAACCCAGTCCACCGCGCCAATGGTTTGTACGCCGGCGAAGTTGGCATCGAGCTGCAGGGTCTCCACATAGTCACGCATGGCCTGGCGGTTGCGCCAGTGCGTGGTGGCATACAGGGACTGCACGCCGCGCAGCATTTGCTCGTAGCCCTGCACATGCTGTTCAATGCGGCTCACCGTTTCGCGCAGGGCAAAATCAAACTGCGAGCGCATCGCAGCGCGCGTGATCTGGCGCTCATGGTCCCAGGCAAACCAGGTCACACCCAGCATCAGCGCCAGGATCAGCCACGGCAGCTGGCCCAGCAGAGAGCGCGTGTTGTCGGGTGAAGCCGGGGTGCTGGGCATGGCCGGGGATGGACTAAAAATTCACCAGGGTGTCGGCCAACTCGGGTTTGAAATACTTCAGGAAGATGCGGCGCATGCTGCCATCGCTGCGCATGCCGTTGATAAGGGCGCGCCAGGACTCCTGTTGTGCAGCGGAGAGCGCCTTCCTGGACATGATCAGACCGTGCGCTACCGCCGGGTCATTGAACTCCAGAATGGTGCTCAGTTCGCGAATCCGCTTTTCGTCCAGCGCCGGAAAATCAAAGGGTTCAATCACCATCCCCTGGATGTGTCCCTGCATCAGTGCCTGGTAGAGCGGCGCCAGCCCGCCGGCCTGGCTGACACGGTTGGCCTCCTGCAAGCTGTCGACCAGCTGGTTGGCGGATTCGCTGTAGCGAAAGCTGCGGATCACGCCGAGTTGCAGGCGATCGTTTTTCCGGAAGTCCGTCAGGGCATGCACACCCGCATCATTGCGCACCAGCAGGTAGTACTTGTTGCTGAAGTACCAGGCAAAGCCGGCAAAGCGGTCGCGCTCGGGGTTGCTGATGCCCGACAGGCTGAAGTCCAGCGCACCGGACTCAATCAGCTGCCAGATGCGCGCGCGCGGCATCAGACTCACCACCACCTTGCAGCCGCTACGGCGGATCAGCTCGTCGGCCACGTCCTTGTCGATGCCGGTGTCGGTTTCAGCCGAGTAGAGCAGGCCGTGGTCATGCAGGGCCAGGGTGTAGCTGCGCGAGCAGTCTGGCGAAGCCGCATGGGCCGGGCCGCCAAGCGCCAGCGCCAGCAAGATGGCAAATAATCGGCCGCGCATGGACTTCCTTAGGGTGTTGTTCTAATCGGTACTGACAACACAGATTCTGGCACGGTGCAGTAACACCCAATCGCACTAATGCAAGGCCTGCTCCAGCGCAGCCAGCAGCTTGGGGCTTTGCGGCTCCACATTGCTGGAAAAATTGGCCACCACCTTGCCGTTGCGGTCAA
>CANBTQ010000082.1 GCA_947372425.1 Comamonadaceae bacterium
AGTCCTACATTGACACCATGCCAGCCCAGTACTACTGGGTGCACAAGCGGTTCAAGGACCGGCCCGGCGGGGAAGCGCCGCCGTATTGAGCGGGCGGTGCAGGGGGTCAGTCTGCGCTGTCGGAGCCTTCCGGCAGCTCGGGCGGCTCTTCTTCGGTCTCGGCAACTGCTATTGCGGCAGTGGCAGCGGCCTTCAGCTTGGCCTTGGCCTCTTCGGGGTGCGCCCATTGGTAGAGCAGCTGTGCCACCTCTTCAATGCCCTGGCGTTTGGGCGCCGAGAACAGCATGACATCGCCGCCACCGGCCTGCAGCTTGGTAATGGAGAGCACCTTGGCCGCCTCGGCGCGGGTGAGTTTGTCGGACTTGGTCAGCACGATCAAAAACTTCAGACCCTCTTCCACGCGCGGGCGAATCACTTCGAGCAGGATCTCATCGAGCTCGGTCATGCCATGGCGCGGGTCGCACATCAACACAATACCCATCAGGTTCTCGCGGCTGACCAGGTAGTTGGCCATGACCTGCTGCCAGCGGATCTTGTCCTGCTTGGGCACTGCCGCATAGCCGTAGCCGGGCAAATCAGTCAGCACGGCATCCATCACACCCTGCTTGCCGAGCGAGAACAGGTTGATATGCTGGGTGCGCCCCGGCTTTTTGGAGGCAAAGGCCAGTTGCTTTTGTTGCGTCAGGGTATTGATGCAGGTCGATTTACCCGCATTCGAGCGTCCGACAAAGGCGATCTCCGGCACATCCAGCGCGGGCAAAAAATGCAATTGCGGTGCAGTGGTCAAAAATTTGGCGGTGTGCAGCCAGCCCATTGCCGTCATGGCAGCAGATTTTTCAGGGGCTGTTTTGGCAGGCGTGGAGCCGGCTAAATGGCTTGGGTTTGGCGAAGTGGACATGGATAGATACGGTAAACCCAAAGCGCCATTGTAGAATGGCGCAGTTTTGCTTCTCAGAAACCACTCCATATGAAGTTGATTGCCCCCCTGCTTATCGCTGGCTTTATTGCCGCATTCTCTTTCTCGGCCGTGGCCAATGAGGCCGCGCCTGCCAAATACAAACCGGATCTGGCCAAAGGTGAGGCAAGCTTCGGCGCCGTGTGCGCTGCCTGCCATGGCCCTGATGGCAATTCAACCGCGCCCATCTACCCCAAGCTGGCGCAGCAGCATCCCGAATACCTGGTCAAGCAATTGACCGAGTTCAAGGCGGGCAAGCGCGCGAACCCCATCATGCTGGGCTTTGCAACAACCTTGTCTGAAGAGGACATGAAGAACATTGCCTACTGGGTCACAACCAAGACATCCAAGCCCGGTTTTGCCAAGGAAAAGGAAATGGTCACCCTGGGTGAGCGTATTTACCGCGGCGGTATTGCCGATCGCCAGATTCCGGCCTGTGCCGGTTGCCACAGCCCCAACGGTGCCGGCATTCCTGCCCAGTACCCGCGTCTGGCTGGCCAGAACGCCGAATACGCCGTGGCGCAGCTGACAGCATTCCGTGACGGCGTGCGCATGAACAGTCTGCAAATGACTGGCGTAGCCGCCAAGTTGAATGACCGCGAAATCAAGGCGGTAAGCGATTACATCGCCGGTTTGCACTAAGCCTGCGGACAAGGCCCTGCGGGGCCGCGATTAACAGACAGTCTGAAAAAGGCGGTTCACCGGCAAGGTGAACCGCCTTTTTTCGTCCCTGCCACCGAATGGTTTTTGGGGCTGTGGTAGTTTCTGCATACAACGTATCGCTGGTTGATAGATGGGCTGTAAGAAATAGGGCCACCATCAGACCAACGGGAACAAAAGGACGGTTTTATGCTCATCAAATTACCTGGCGATGGTTTCAACCACGCAGTTCCAAGCGACATCACGCCGTATCCCGTTTATGCCCGCAGACGCGAACTGCTCAAGGGGGCAGCGGCACTGGCGGCCGGCGCCGGTCTGGCGTCCTGGGCCGCGCGCGATGCACTGGCGGAGTCGGTGTGGGGCGCGCGTCCCGGCAAACTCGCTGCCCTGAACGCACAGGCCTCCAAAGTCGAGGGTGCGCTGACCATGGACAAGGTCACTCCTTATAAAGACGCCAGCAGTTACAACAATTTCTACGAGTTCGGCACCGACAAGTCGGACCCGGCGGCCAATGCCCACACGCTCAAGACCACGCCCTGGAGCGTGGAGGTTGAAGGCCTGGTGAAGAAGCCGGGCAAGTTTGCACTGGAAGACCTGCTCAAGCTCAGCCCCATGGAGGAGCGCATTTACCGCCTGCGCTGCGTCGAGGGCTGGTCCATGGTGATTCCCTGGGTGGGCTACTCACTGGCCGAACTCATTCGTAAGGTGGAGCCACTGGGCAGCGCCAAGTATGTGGAGTTCGTCAGCCTGGCCGATCCCAAGACCATGCCCTTTGTCGGCTCGCGTGTGCTGGACTGGCCCTATGTAGAAGGCCTGCGCCTGGACGAGGCGATGCACCCGCTCACGTTGCTGGGCTTTGGCATGTATGGTGAGGTGCTGCCCAACCAGAGTGGCGCGCCGGTGCGCATTGTGGTGCCGTGGAAGTATGGCTTCAAGAGTGGCAAGAGCATTGTCAAGATCCGTTTTACCGACAAGCAGCCCGGCACGGCCTGGAACAAGGCGGCGGCCAATGAGTACGGCTTTTACTCCAACGTCAACCCGAACGTGGACCATCCGCGCTGGAGCCAGGCCACCGAGCGCCGCATCGGCGAAGGAGGCTTGTTTGCCAAGAAGAACAAGACCTTGATGTTCAATGGTTACGAGGCCCAGGTCGGGCAGCTGTATGCCGGCATGGACCTGAAAAAGTTCTACTGAGTCTGGCTATGCGCGTCGTGATCAATCGCCTGCTGTCCGGCAAAGCCGGCAAGCCGCTCTGGTTTCTGTTGTCCTGTTTACCCGCTGTCTGGCTGGTGTTTGCAGCACTGAGCGACCAACTGGGCGCCAACCCGGCCGAGGCCCTGGTGCGCTCCAGCGGCGACTGGACCCTGCGCGCCTTGTGCGTGGTGTTGGCTGTCACGCCGGCGCGAACCGTGTTGGGTATTCCCGCCCTGGCGCGGCTGCGTCGCATGGCCGGCCTGTTTGTTTATTTTTATGGGCTGCTGCATCTGCTGGCCTATGCCTGGTTTGACATGGGTTTTGAGGTGGCTGACATTGCCAAAGACATTGCCAAGCGCCCGTTTATTTTGGTGGGCTTCACTGCCTTTGTTTTGCTCACGCCCTTGGCGTTGACTTCGTTCAACCGGGCCATCAAGGCACTGGGTGGTAAACGCTGGCAGATGTTGCACCGCGTGGTCTATGCGGTGGCCGGGCTGGCCCTGCTGCACTTTTTCTGGATGCGGGCGGGCAAAAACAATTTTGCCGAGGTGGCGGTCTACGCCTTGATTGTGGGCGTACTGTTGGTCTTGCGTCTGCAGCGGCGGTTGCAACCGGCCCTGCGAGCCTACTTCGCCACGGCTGTCGCAGGGGGCACCGGCAAGTAGAGCGGACCGGTCTGTCCGCAGGCCGTCAAATTCGGCACACAGCAAACGAGGACAATCGCGCTGACTAAAATTTGCTTTGCATTCAACATGGTGAAATTGTAATGACTGACCTCGACTATCTGGATCAAGCCGAAACCCTGCTGAAAGCGGTGGAGGCACACTGCGACCGGATGAACGATGAAAGCGATGCCGATATCGACAACCAGCGCGTAGGCGCCATGGTCACGCTAACCTTTGCCAACAAGAGCCAGATTGTCATCAACCTGCAAAAGCCATTGCAGGAGGTCTGGATGGCCGCCAAGGCCGGTGGCTACCATTACCGCTGTATCCAAGGGCGATGGATGGACACCAAAGGGCAGGGCGAGTTCTTTACCGAACTGTCGCGCCAGGCCAGCGCGCAGTCGGGTCTGGCGCTGCAGTTTGATTAGTTCTTGAACAGGTCCATGATCTTTTTCTTCTCTTCGCCGGCCGAAGGCGCCGGGGCCTGAGCCGGATCCGACTTTTCTTCCGGTTTGATGGCTGCGACGCCCGCGCCCTTGGTGAATTCTTCGAAGTACCACTCGCCACCAATGTGCGTGACCCCTTCGGGTACGGTCGGTTCCGTGACCGGCACGCCCTTGAGCGCAGTCTCCATGAAACTGATCCAGACCGGCAGGCTCAGGCCGCCGCCGGTTTCCTTGTCACCCAACTTGCGTGGTGTGTCATAGCCGATCCAGGTGACCGCTGTGATGGTGGGCTGAAAGCCGGCAAACCAGGCGTCCATGGAGTCGTTGGTGGTGCCGGTCTTACCATAGACGTCGGGCCGTTTCAGGGTGGCCTGTGCCTTGGCGGCCGTGCCGGTGCGGGTCACCTCCCCCAGCAGACTGGTCATAAGGAAGGCATTGCGAGGTTCTATGGTGCGCTGTGAGTCGTCCAGCACCACCGGTGTCGTGGTGACCAGCACCTTGCCGCGCTGTTCGCTGACCTTGGATACCAGCCAGGGGTTGACCCGGTAGCCGGTGTTGGCAAATACCGAATAGGCGCCGGCCATTTGCATGGGTGTCACAGAGCCTGCGCCCAGCGCCATCGTCAGGTAGGGCGGGTGCTTTTCTGCTTCAAACCCGAATCGCGTGATCCACTCCTGTGCGTACTGGGTGCCGATGGACTGCAGAATCTGGATCGAGATCATGTTTTTGGACTTGGCCAGTGCCCGGCGCAGCGTCATGGGCCCCTCAAAGGTGCCGTCGTAGTTCTTGGGTTCCCAGGGTTGACCACCGGTGACACCGGCGTCAAAGAACAAGGGCTGGTCGTTGATCACGGTTGCCGGGGTAAACCCTTTTTCCAGTGCGGCCGAGTAGATGAAAGGCTTGAAGCTGGAGCTGGGCTGGCGCCAGGCCTGGGTCACGTGATTAAACTTGTTCTTGGCGAAGTCAAAGCCGCCGACCAGGGCTCGGATCGAGCCGTCGCGCGGGTCCAGGGCCACGAATGCTCCTTCGACTTCGGGCAATTGGGTAATTTCCCAGCCGCCTTTGGCGGTCTTGGCCACGCGAATCACGGCTCCGCGGCGCAACTTGATGTTGGGAGGCGCCTTGTCCGATAGACCGGACTGCGCCGGCTTCAATCCGTCACCGCTGATTTCCAGTGTCTCACCGGCTGCGCGCATGGCAACGACGTGCTTGGCATCCGCTTCCAGAACCACGGCAGACATCACGTCACCATTGTCCGGGTGCTCGTCCAGCACGTCATCGACGGTGTCTTCCACCTCCTGCTGGATCGAAGGCAGGGTGACAAATTTTTCCGGGCCCCGGTAAATCTGGCGCCGCTCGAAGTCCATGATGCCTTTGCGCAGTGCTTTGTAAGCTGCATCCTGTTCGGTAGAGTGGATGGTGGTTTGCACATTGAGGCCACGGGTATAGGTTTCGTCCCCGTACTGGTTGAACATGAGCTGACGCACCATTTCAGCCACATATTCGGCGTGGATCTTGTTGCTGTCCGGCCCGCTCCTTACCTTCAGCGCCTGTGCTTTTGCCGTCTCAGCCTCCTGGGGCGTGATAAAGCCGTTTTCCACCATGCGATCGATGATGTACAGCTGGCGGTACCGTGCCCGCTTGGGGTTGCTGATCGGGTTGTAGGCCGAAGGTGCCTTGGGCAGGCCGGCCAGCATGGCGGCTTCTGCAATGGTGATGTCCTTGAGCGGTTTGCCGAAATAGGTTTCTGAGGCGGCAGCAAAGCCATAAGCGCGGTTGCCCAGGAAGATCTGGTTCATGTAGATTTCCAGAATCTGGTCCTTGCTCAACATGTGTTCGAGCTTGAAGGTCAGCAGGATTTCGTAAATCTTGCGGGTAAAGGTTTTTTCCGAGCTCAGGTAGACATTGCGCGCCACCTGCATGGTGATGGTCGAGGCGCCCTGGCTCTTGGATTTGCCTACATTGGCCAGTCCGGCACGGATCACGCCCATGTAGTCCACGCCACCGTGTTGGTAAAAACGCGCATCTTCGATGGCCAGCACGGCGTTGGACATGATTTTGGGGATTTCGCTGATGGGCGTCAGATTGCGGCGCTCTTCACCGAACTCACCCAGTAAATCGCCTTCCACAGAAAACACCCGCAATGGCAGTTTGGGGCGGTAGTCCGACAAATCCGAAATGTCAGGCAGGTTGGGGAATGCAACCGACAGGGCAATGGCCAGAATGATCAGTCCGCTCAGGCCTGCTGCAAAGCCCAGCCCCAGGGACCACAACAACAGCCGCGCAGCCCAGTGCAGAGGCGTTTTGTTCGGTTTCTTGGCGGTTGCGGTTGGATCAGCAGGCACAGGCGTGGAAGGCATAAAAATGAATGGTTGGTCTTGAGCGCATTATAAAAATGCATGGAAAGCGTGCTTCCGCGAAGAGTCGCCTATTGTTGGGGCTGGCAGCCGTGATGTGCAGAGAATGTGGCTTGCAACGGCCAGCATTCATGGAATCCGTCTGCTTTTGACAACGCTTGAATAGAGGCGAATTTTAAAAAACCTTTGCCGGACAACAGGCTTGCTGATAGCATTCAAGTGAATTCTTAAGTAGGGCTGGCATGGAGTCGGTCTGTTTCAGGGGACAGTTTTGATCTCATTGGGGTCGCTTTTCAGTCGTCAGCCAGCGCCATTGCTCGGGCTTGACGTTAGCACGTCCGGTGTCAAACTGGTCGAATTGGGCCGTGATAAAGCAGGCAACCTGGTTCTTGAACGGTGCGCCATTGAACCGCTGGAGCGGGGATGGATTACCGATGGAAACATCGAAAAATTTGAAGAAGTGGCCGACGCGATCCGACGTCTGGTAAAGAAAAGCGGTACCAAAACCCGCAATGTGGCGATGGCCTTGCCCCCTTCCGCCGTAATCACCAAAAAAATCATACTGCCGGGTGGCATGACAGACGACGAGCTGGAGCAGCAGGTCGAAACTGAGGCCAATCAGTACATTCCGTTTCCCTTGGATGAGGTGAGTCTTGATTTTTGCGTGATCGGTCCGAGTACAACTTCGGCCGGCGACGTAGAGGTGCTGATTGCGGCTTCCCGGCGTGAAAAAGTGCAAGATGTACAGGGTCTGGCGGAAGCCGCAGGCCTGAATCCGGTGGTGGTGGATGTGGAGTCGTATGCATCACGGCTGGCGACCAGCCGTTTGATCGAGAATCTGCCCGGCGAGGGCAAGGGATTGATTGTTGCGCTGTTTGAAGTGGGTTCTCTGACCACCAGCATGCAGGTGATGCGGGACGATGAGGTTCTGTATGACCGGGACCAGGCTTTTGGCGGAGCGCAGCTTACGCAGCAAATTGTGCGGCAGTACGGCTTTTCCGCAGAAGAGGCAGAGGCCAAAAAACGCAGTGGTGATTTGCCGGAAGATTACGAGTCGATCGTGCTCAAGCCTTTCATTGACACCATGGTGCAGGAGTTGGGTCGGGCGATGCAGTTCTTCTTTACCAGCACTCCCCATAACAAGGTGGACTACATCATGCTGGCCGGCGGCTCAGCGGCGCTGCCGGGCTTGACGGCCGCAGTGACCCAGCACACCTCGTTCCCTTGCAGCCTGCTCAACCCTTTCGACGGGATGGAAATTGGTGACGGCGTGCGCCTGAAAAAGATGACGCGTGAAGCACCTTCTTATCTGACCTCCTGCGGTTTGGCCTTGCGGAGGTTTACCCAGTGATTCTGATCAATCTGCTGCCGCACCGGGAGGCGGCGCGCAAGCGGCGACGCGACGTATTCAATGTTTCGCTGGGCGTGGCTGCCATGTTGGGTGGCTTGGTTGCGGGTGCCATATTCCTCTGGTACCAATCCGAAATTTCAACCCAGCAGGCGTCTAACGGGCTTTTGACGGCTGAGATATCCAAGCTCGAAGGTCAGATCAAGGACATCGCGGGTCTGGAGACCGAGATTGCGGCGCTCAAGGCCCGGCAACAGGCGGTGGAAGATTTGCAGTCGGACCGCAATTTGCCGGTGCACCTTTTGACCGAACTGGTCAAGCAGTTGCCGGATGGTGTCTTCATTTCCAAAATGGTCCAGCAGGACCAATCCGTCACGCTGAATGGCACGGCCCAGTCCAATGAACGCGTTTCCGAGTTGCTGCGCAACCTGGGAAACAACACCCCATGGTTTAGCAAGCCGGAACTGGTGGAAATCGTGGCCGGAAATATGATGCTGCCGACGAAGGAGCAAAAGCGGGTTTCCAATTTTGTGATCAAGGTCCGTCTGGTGCGTGCCGTCGAGGCCGAAAAGACCAGTGCAGTCAGCGTGGCCGCGGCCCCTGCCCCTGGATCGACCAGTTCTGCTCCAGTGAAGAAATAGCAATACCCCATGGCTACCAAATCACTCCCATCGATTGACTTCCAGGCACTTCAAGCCCACTTGAAGAGCCAGTTCATGGACCTGGACCCGCGCGACCCCTCTGCGTGGCCGTCGCTGCCCCGGTATGCCTTGTTTGCGGCTACAACGGTCGCCGTGATCGTAGTACTCTGGTTCGTCTGGCTAAGCGGTTCCCAGGAGACGTTGCAGATGGAGCAGGCCAAAGAGCTCAAATTGCGGGACGACTACAAGACCAAACTGACCAAGGCGGTCAACCTCGACGTGCTGAAAAAGCAGCGCGAGCAGGTTCAGCAGTACGTGACGCAACTTGAAAAACAACTGCCCAGCAAGGCCGAGATGGACGCGCTGTTGTCGGATATCAACCAGGCCGGCCTGGGCCGCAGTTTGCAGTTTGATGTGTTCCGGCCCGGACAGGTTGCGGTCAAGGAATACTATGCAGAACTGCCGATCACATTGAAGGTAACCGGCCGCTACCACGACATTGGCGCCTTCGCCTCGGATATCGCTAATCTGTCGCGCATTGTCACCCTGAATAATTTGTCGATCGTCCCCAAGGTGGATGGCGCATTGACACTCGATTCCACAGCCAAGACTTTCCGGTATCTGGATCCTGAGGAAGTGTTGGCCCAACGAAGCGCTTCCAAGCCGAAGAAAAAATGAAGCGAATTTACCTACTCCTATTGCTGCTGCTGGCAGGGTCGCTGGCAGGTTGCGTTTCGTCCCAGGAAGACGATATCCGTCTCTGGATGGTGCAGGAGCGCAACCAGACCAAGCCGCGTGTGGCGCCCATTTCGGCACCCAAACAGTTCATTCCTGAGCCTTACACCAACGCCAGTGCGATTGAGCCTTTTAGCAACCAGAAATTGACGCAGGCGCTCAAGCGAGACTCGTCGCAGGCAGCGTCCAATGGTGCCCTGGTGGCGCCCGAATTGGCTCGGCGCAAGGAGCCGCTGGAAGCATTTCCGCTGGATTCGATGGCACTTGTTGGCAGCATTGTCAAAGCCGGTTTGCCTGTGGCATTGGTTAAAGTCGACAACTTGCTTTACCAGGTGAAGCTTGGAAATTATCTCGGTCTGAATTTCGGCCGCGTTACCAAAATCAATGAAACTGAGGTCACTCTTCGGGAAATCGTGCAGGATGCGGTTGGCGAGTGGATTGAACGGGCTGCAACGCTTCAGTTGCAAGAGAGGTCCAAATGAATATCAATAATTTTGCGTCAGGGTCAACCATGTGGCGTCGTTTCTTTTCTGTTGTGCTGCTGATGGCTTTGGCCCCGCTGGCTTGGGCGCAAACCGCGATCGAGTCCGTCACCGGCTCCGTGCAAGGCGGTGTGGAATTTGTGCGCATCGATTTGTCGAAAGCGCTCGATGCAGTACCCACCGGCTTCACGATTCAGGCGCCGGCGCGCATTGCGCTGGATTTTCCGGGCGTTACCAACGCCATGGGGCGCTCCACCGTGGAAATCAATGAAGGCAACCTCAAGTCCATCAGTGTGGTGCAGGCGGGTGAACGTACACGCGTGGTGTTGAACCTGAAACAGCCCACCACCTACCGTGCCGAGATTCAGGGCAAGTCACTGCTGGTCACGCTGGATGTTTCCAGTGCCAACGGACATACCGCGCCTGCCCCCACCGCATTTGCTGAAAATCACACACGCGACGTGCAGCCTTTGAAAGATGTCGATTTCCGGCGTTCGGCGGATGGCACAGGCCGTGTGGTGGTTACCTTGCCGAGTGCCAACGTGGGTGTTGATATCCGCCAACAGGGCAAGGCGCTGGTAGTTGAGTTCATGAAGACATCGCTGTCAGAAGGTCTGCGCCGCCGGATGGACGTGTCCGACTTTGGCACACCCATCAAGACCGTCACCACCACCCAGACCGGTGACAAGGTTCGTATGGTGATCGAGCCGCAAGGCCTGTGGGAGCATTCCGCTTACCAGAACGATGAACAGTTTGTTGTCGAAGTCAAAGAGGTCAAGGTTGATCCCAAAAAACTGACGCAAGGGCTGGGCTACAACGGTCAAAAACTGTCCCTGAATTTCCAGAGCATTGAAGTCCGCTCGTTGCTACAGGTTATTGCCGACTTCACCAACTTCAATATCGTGACCTCGGACAGCGTGAGTGGCTCGGTGACCCTGCGCTTGCAGGACGTCCCTTGGGACCAGGCGCTGGATATCATTTTGCAAGCCAAGAGCCTGGGCATGCGCAAGAGCGGTAACGTGATTTGGGTGGCACCCAAAGACGAAATTGCCAACAAGGAAAAACTGGATCTGGAAGCCATGACAACCGTCCAGAATCTGGAGCCGGTGAAGACGCAATCGTTCCAGATCAACTTTGCCAAGGCCGCCGAAATTGCAACACAGATCACCGGCGGCACGGCCGCTGCTCCGGGTGCCAACTCCGCACGCATCCTGAGCACCCGCGGTAGCGTGATTGCTGAGCCGCGAACCAACCAGTTGTTCGTGACCGATATTCCCAGCCGCCTGGAGCAAGTGCAGGACCTGATTGCCAAGCTGGATGTGGCGGTCAGGCAAGTGGTGATCGAGGCCCGCATCGTGGAAGCATCCGACACCTTTAGCAAGGCCTTGGGTGTCAGGCTGGGCGGCTCAGATAT
>CANBTQ010000083.1 GCA_947372425.1 Comamonadaceae bacterium
ATCAGGCCGGGGCGGCGCAGCACCTCGGCATACAGGCCTTCGGTGGGCAGGAACAAAATGGCGAAGTCGGTGGTATGCGGCGGCTCCACATACTTCTCGTTCATGGACTTGGCTTCCAGCCGGATGCGCAACTCCAGCGCCTTGCCCGCAGCCTCGGCTCCGGGACCATCCGCCCGGCCCTGCGCATCCAGCAGGCGTTCGTAATCTTCGTTGGGAAACTTGGCATCAATCGGCAGCCACAGCGGCGTGCCATTGTCGGAGCGGCCCGGCAGGCGGATGGCAAAGTCCACCACGTTCTTGCTGCCGGGAATGGTGGCCACCTGGGCTGCGTACTGGTCGGGCACAAACACCTGCTCCAGCAGGGCTTCGAGCTGCGCCTCGCCAAACATGCCGCGTGTTTTTACATTGGTCAGCAGGTGCTTGAGGTCGCCCACGCCCTGCGCCAGCGTCTGCATCTCGCCCAGGCCCTTGTGCACCTGCTCCAGCCGCTCGGCCACCTGCTTGAAGCTTTCGCCCAGGCGGGCCTGCAGGGTGGACTGCAGCTTTTCGTCCACCGTGGCGCGCATCTCGTCGAGCTTGGTGGCATTGGTGGTTTGCAGCTGCGCCAGTTGCGCTTCCAGGGTTTGCCGGATCTCGGACATGCGGCGTGCGTTGGACTCGCTCAGATTGCCCAGCTGCAGCGTCAGCGTGTCGGACAGCGACTTTTGCAACAGCGCAAGCTGCTGGCCGAAGGCGTCGATCTGGCTGTTTTGCGTGCGCGTGGCTTCGGCGCTTTGCGCGGTAAGCGTCTGCTGAAAGGTGGCCAGATTTTGTGTCAGTTCCTGGCGGCCGCCGCGGGACGATTCGGCAATTTCCTGGCGCAGGGCGCGCTCCAGGATCTGGGTGTTGGCCGTGATGGCCGCGAGCAGATGGCGTTGAGCCTCCTCCTCGTGCTGCTGCAGTGCTACGGCGTTCTGTGCATCCGGCTTGCGCAGCGCCAGCCAGAGCAGCACCGCGCAGTTCACCAGCACGAGGGCCAACACCAGCCACAGAATCAAGGGGTTCACAGCAGCGCCTTCCACTTATGCGCCCTGCTGCGCCAGCACTTCCGGGTTCAGCGGCGTCAACGCCTTGCCGTTCACCAGAAAGCCCACCAGGTTGTCCACGGCGAGGGCCGCCATGGCGCGGCGCGTGCCGATGGTGGCGCTGGCGATGTGCGGGGTCAGCACCACGTTGGGCACCGTCAGCAGCGCCGGGTTGACGCTGGGCTCGCCCTCAAACACATCCAGGCCGGCCGCGGCAATGCGCTTCTCGCGCAAGGCCTCGGCCAGGGCCGCATCGTCCACAATGCCGCCGCGTGCCAGGTTGACCAGGGTGGCACTGGGCTTCATCAGCGCCAGCTCGGCCGCGCCTATGGTGTGGTGCGAGCTGGCCGAATACGGCAACACCAGCATCACATGGTCTGCGGTCTTGAGTAGTTCTTCTTTGCTACACCAGCTGGCGTTGAAAGACGCTTCCGTGGCTGCATCCAGACGCGAGCGGTTGTGGTAAATCACCTGCATGCCAAAGCCCAGCGCTGCGCGCCTGGCAATGGCCTGGCCGATGCGGCCCATGCCGACAATGCCCAGCGTGCTGCCATGCACCTCGGCGCCAGAAAACATGTCGTAACTCCAGCGCGTCCATTTGCCGGCGCGCAGATAGTGTTCGCTCTCGGTGACACGGCGTGCCGTGGCCATCAGCAGCGCAAAGCCGAAGTCGGCGGTGGTCTCGGTCAGCACGTCGGGCGCATTGGTGCCCAGCACACCGGCGGCCGTCATGGCAGCCAGGTCAAAATTGTTGTAGCCCACGGTCATGTTGGCGCAAAGCTTGAGTTGCGGGCATTGCGCCAGCAGCGCGGCATTGACCTTTTCGGTGCCGGTCATGAACGCGCCGACCTTGCCCTGCAGACGCTGCGCCAGTTCTTCGGGCGACCACATGGTGTCGACCTGGTTGGACTCGACGCTGAAATGCTGGCCGAGCTGCTCCAGCACCTCCGGAAAGATGGCGCGGGTAATGAGGATGGATGGCTTGGTCATGGTGTTCCGGGGAATCTGTTGTTTGCGCGACGGCGGTCTGGCAAAAGAAAAAACGGCGGCTTCAGGCGGGTTGGGCGATTTCAAACACCTGGCGCAGATAGGCCAGGTAGCGTTCGTCCTCGCACATGTTTTTGGAGGGCGTGTCCGACAGCTTGGCCACCGGCTGGCCGTTGCACTTCACCATCTTGATGACGATTTGCAGCGGCTCGTAGCCCAGGTCATTGGTCAGGTTGGTGCCAATGCCGAAAGCCAGCTGGCAGCGGCCGCGGAACTGCTGGTACAGCTCAATCGTGCGCGGCACGGTCAGGCCATCGCTGAAGATCAGCGTCTTGGTGCGCGGGTCCACGCGGTTGCGGGCGTAGTGGTCCAGCATGCGTTCGCCCCATTCAAACGGGTCGCCGCTGTCATGGCGGGCACCGTCAAACAGCTTGCAGAAGAACATATCGAAGTCGCGCAGGAAGGCGCTCATGCCATAGACGTCGCTGAGCGCAATGCCCAGGTCACCACGGTACTCACGCGCCCAGCTCTCGAAGGCATAGATCTGGCTGTCGCGCAGGCGCGGCCCCAGCGCCTGGCAGGCCTGCAGGTATTCGTGGGCCATGGTGCCCAGGGGTGTCAGGCCCAGTTTCATGGCCAGCCAGACATTGCTGGTGCCAGCCAGTTGACCCGGCACACCCAGCGCATTGCCGGGGCTGTGGTGGGTGCCCAGGCGGGCGGCCAGCACACGCATCACTTCTTCGTGCCAGGCACGCGAGAAGCGACGGCGGGTACCGTAGTCGGCAATCTTCAGGTCACTCAAGCCCTGGTCGCGCAGCTGCCCGATCTTGGTCTCCAGTCGCTTGCGTCCTTCCGGAAAATCGGGCACCGACTGGGTGTTGCGGAAGTACACCTCGTTGACGATGGCCAGCACCGGAATCTCAAACAGAATGGTGTGCAGCCAGGGACCAACAATTTCGATGCTGATATCGCCCGAAGGCAGTGGCGTGACGGTGATGTATTTTTCGTTGAGCTTGAACAGGCCCAGGAAGTCTACAAAGTCGCTCTTGATGAAGCGCATGGAGCGCAGATAGGCCAGCTCGCTGTCCTGAAAATGCAGGCTGCACAGCGAGCGGATTTCCTCGCGGATCTCATCGACAAACGGCGCCAACTGCGCGCCCGGGTTGCGGCACTTGAAGCGGTATTCCACCTGCGCACCGGGAAACTGGTGCAGCACCACCTGCATCATGGTGAACTTGTACAGGTCGGTATCCAGAAGGCTGGTAATGATCATGGTGTGAGGTATGCGCCGGTTTGCCCGGCCACCAGTGTAATGACTCGGTCCGCGTGCGCGGCGAGCAGGGCATTTTGTTCCGCCACCAGCATCGCCATGCCTTGTCTTTTCAGCAGCAGCAGGGCCTCGACAATGGACTCCACCAGCACCGGCGCAATACCCTCGCAGGGCTCGTCGAGCAGCAGCATGGCAGGTGACGTCATCAGGGTGCGCGCGATGCTGAGCATTTGCTGCTCGCCGCCACTCATCTCCAGCGCACGGCGCTTCAGCATGGACTTGAGCGCCGGGAACAGCACCACCACCTGCTCCAGTTGCTGCGCCGCCGTTGGCGCGGCACCGGTAGCCGCAGTGCGTTGCGCCACCAGCAGGTTTTCGAGCACGGTGAGATCGGCAAACAGGCGACGGTCTTCCGGCACATAACCCAGGCCCAGGCGTGCCCGTGTGTGGGCCGGCAAATGCGCAAGCGCTTGACCCTGAAACAGCAACACACCGCGCACCTGTGGCCCCAGTCCGATGATGGATCGCAGCAGCGTGGACTTGCCGGCGCCGTTCAGCCCTTCCAGCACCACCAGCTCGCCCGGTCCCACGGACAGCGACACGCCGAACAGGGCCTGCGCGGCACCATACCAGGCACTCAACCCATTCACCTCAAGCATGGCTGTGCCCGGCTGTGTGGCGGAACGCCCGGCCCAGGTAATGGGAGCGCACCAACGCATTGGCCGCCACTTCGTCCGCGGTCCCGGAGGCCGCGATGCGCCCTTCCATCAGCACCAGCACCCGGTCGGCAATGCCGAATACCGCGTCCATATTGTGTTCGGTGTAGAGCACGGCCAGCTTGCCCTGTGAACCGGTGGTGCGCGTCAATGCGTGCACCACCTGCATGAGCGCGGCCCGCTCCGGCGCCGCCAGACCGGCGGCCGGCTCATCCAGCAGCAACAGGCCGCCGCCTTGTGCTCGGTGCTGCAGTCCGGCCAGCGCCATGGCCAGTTCCAGCCGCTTCTTGGCGCCGTAGGGCAGTTGGCCCGCTTGCAGGCCGGCTTGTTCCTGCAAGCCCACACGCGCCAGCAGGTCCAGGGCGCGCGCGGGCGCCTGTTGGTCCAGCAGGTTCAGCGGGTTGAGCACGCTGCCGGTTTGCAACAGCAGCTGCACGTTCTGCAGGGTGGTGAGTGCTTCAAAGGTTTGAGCCACCTGAAAGCTACGGGCCAGGCCACACTGCAGGCGCTGCGCAGGCGTCAAGGTGTCTATGCGCTGTCCGCGCCACAGCACTTGGCCGGCACTGGGCGCATGCTGCCCGGCGATGCAGGCGAAGGTAGTGGATTTGCCTGCACCATTCGGGCCTATCAGAGCCACGCATTCGCCGGCCTGCACGGTAAAGTGCACGCCCCGTACCGCCTGTACGCCGCCAAAGTGCTTGGCCAGATCGCGCACTTCCAATTGGGCCTCAGCCAGGGGTAGGTCAGCCATGCGGACTCCCCTGCTGCTGCGTGCGCCGCAGACCCAGCACACCGGACGGCGCCCAGACCATGATGGCCATCACCAGCAGTCCCAAGGCACCGCGCCAGTAGTCAAAATTGCGTCCCAGCGCACTGCCTGCCAGTACCAGGATCAAGGCCCCTGCCAGGCTGCCCCACAGCTGGTGCAGACCGCCCAGCAGGACCACCAGCAGGATGTCGACCGACGTGGAGACCGACAGCACCGAGGGAAACACCGAACCCTTGTGCGCTGCAAAGAGGCCACCTGCCAGGCCGGCCAGCGTGGCACTTTGCAGCAGTGCCAACCATTTGACAGCGTGCACCGGCAGGCCGCTGGCCTGGGCCCGCAACGGTGCGTCGCGCAGGCCCTGCAAGGCGGCACCCAGGCTGGAGCGCGAGAAACGCCGCAGCATGGCAACGGAGCCCAGGGCCAGCAGCACCAACAGGGCATAAAACCAGGGGCGCATGGCAGGGCTGACCAACTGCAATCCGATCAGTCCGTTGTCGCCACCACTGACGCCCACCCACTGGCTGGCGCCGGCCCACAACACCTGCGCCAGGGCCAGCGACAGCATGGCCAGATAGACGCCACTACTGCGCACCAGCACGCCACCCAGCAGCGCGGCCAGAGCGGCAGCACTGGCCGCTGCCGCCAGCAGGGCCGCAAACAGGCCCCAGCCCCATTCCAGATGCACCCACGCGGCCGCATAGGCACCCATGCCGAAGAAAGCCGCGTGGCCAAAACTCACCAGCCCACCCAGTGCCATCATGGATTGCAGGCTGACGCCAACGATCACCAGAATCAGCACATCCCCCAACAGGGACTGCCCGTACGCTCCCAACCACCAGGCACACACCAATACGCAGGCCAGGGCCACACACGTCCACTGAAAAGGGCGTCCTCCCCGGGGCCAGCGCTGAAAGACCAGGCCCTGCTCCTGCGCCAGCGGCGTCAGGGCCTTGCCCAACAGCCCTTGCGGCCGCCAGGCCAGCACCACACCCATGGTGACAAACACCAGCACCAATGTGGCCTGCGGAAACAGGGCCGTGCCGAAGGAGTGCACCAGGCCGATCAACACCGCCGCCAGAAAGGCACCGCCCAGACTGCCCAGACCGCCGGTTACCACCACCACGAAGGTCTCGACCACGCTATTCATATCCATTTGCAGATGGGCCGGTTCGCGCGGCAACTGCAGTGCGCCGCCCAGCCCCGCAAGCGCGCAGCCCAGCACCACGGCAATCCACATCAGGGGCTTTGGGTTCACGCCCAGCGCCGCCAGCATGCCCCGGTCCAACGTGGCCGCGCGCAGGCGTGCGCCCCAGCGGGTGTAGTGCAACACCAGGTGCAGACCCAGCCAAACCAGCGGGCCCAGCGCAATGGTCAGCATCTGGTATTGCGGGAAGAACCCGTCGCCAATGGCCAGCGAACCCTTCAGGCCGGGAAAACGAGGCGCAAACACCTCATCCGGACCAAACAGCCAGCGCATCGCATCGTGCAGCGCCAGGCTCAGACCAAAGGTGGCAACCAGCTGGTACAGCTCCGGCACGCTGTATAGACGGCGCAACACCAGCCATTCGGCAAGGGCTCCAGCCAGTGCCGCACACAGTGCGCCCAGCAGCATGGCCAGGGCATACAGCCAGGCGCTATCAGCCCAGGCCGGAAACCAGTTCACCAGCCAATGGGCCGAAAACAGGGCGCCCAGCATGAAAAAGCTGCCATGGGCAAAGTTGACGATGCGGGTAACGCCAAAGATCAGCGTCAGGCCGGCGGCCATCAGGAACAGCGTGCTGGCGTAGCTCAGGCCGTCCAGCAAGGCAATTGCAAGCGCCGCCATCAACAGCCGCTCAGTCGAGCCAGTGGGTGAAATCCTGCACCGCAACCCGCGGGGTGTGGAAGGTGTTGACCACCGCAGTCTCGTCGGCATAACCCAGGGCCATGCCGCAGACCAGCATCTCGTCCGCGCCCGCGCCGATGAGCGGCAGGATGATGCTGGAAAAACTGTTCCAGGCCGCCTGCGGGCAGGTGTGCAGGCCCAGGCCGCGTGCGGCAATCATGATGCTTTGCAGAAAGGCACCGTAATCCACCAGCGAGCCGCGACCCATGACCCGGTCCACAGTAAACATCAGGCCCACCGGTGCATCAAAGAAGCGGAAGTTGCGTTGGTGCTGCAGATGCATCTGGTCTTTGTCAGCCTTGCCAATGCCCAGCAATCCATACAGGCCCCAGCCGTTTTCACGCCGGCGGTCAATATACGGACTGACCCATTTCTGCGGGTAGTAGTCGTACTCTTCCTGGTACTGCGCGGCCAGGGCCGGATCGGCGCGAAGGGCATCGTGGGCGGCACAGGCCTTTTCCACCAGGGAATCCCGCGTGGCGCCCTGCAGCACATAGACCTTCCAGGGTTGGCAGTTGGTGCCGGACGGCGCACGGCTGGCCACCTCCAGAATGTGCTCGATGCAGTCCCGCGCCACGGCCTGCGACGTGAAGGCGCGCGTGGAGCGTCGGGAACCGATGGCGTCATCTACGGCGGAATGCGTCATTTCAGGGTCTCCAAAAGGGTTTTCAATGCGGCGGGAAGTGCCGCTGGGCGGCGTGTTGTGGCGTCCACATAGACGTGAACAAAATGTCCTTTGGCGGCGCAGAGCGCATCCGCACCGAAAACTGCCAGCTCGTAACGCACGCTGCTGGCACCCGCATGGGCCAGGCGCAAACCCAGCTCCACGGGTTGCGGGAATGACAGTGGGGCAAAGTAATTGCAGTGCGTCTCCACTACCAGGCCAATGGTCTGGCTCGCGTGGATATCCAGCACACCGTTTTCGATCAGCCAGGCATTTACTGCGGTATCAAACCAGCTGTAGTACACAACATTGTTGACGTGGCCGTAGGCATCGTTATCCATCCAGCGGGTGGGAATGGTGCGCAGCACCCGATAGGCACTACGGGGCTCGGGTTCCGGGCGCATGATGGCTTTATTGGACATACCCCTGATTTTGCCAGCCGCACCGGCCCGGCACAGCTTGCGTGTCCTGGCCGTGACACGGGAGACCGAAATACGCAATTTAGAAGTACGCACCTAAGTTGCTGCATTGCAACAAAAAGTGATTGCATTCGCTCACAGCCTGATTACAATTCACCTCATGCTGCAGTGCAACATGATCAAGGCATCAGGGGAAGTACAGCGGCAGATAGATAAATCTAACCCTTAATTTTTATTTGGAGAATCTCAATGTCCGTACTCACCGTTGAACAAGTTGTCGCCGCTCAAAAAGCCAACATCGAAACCCTGTTTGGCCTGACCAACAAGGCTTTCGAAGGCCTGGAAAAGATTGTTGAACTGAACCTGACCGCTTCCAAGGCTGCACTGTCCGAAGTTGCAGGCCATACCCAATCCGTTTTGAGCGTGAAAGACGTTCAGGAACTGATCGCACTGCAATCCGGTCTGCTGCAGCCCCTGGCTGAAAAGACTGCTGCCTACAGCCGTCATCTGTATGACATCGCCACCAGCACCAGCGCAGAATTCACCAAGGCCGCCGAAGGCCAGGCCTCCGAAGCCCAAAGCAAGTTTGCCAACCTGGTTGACAGCGCCACCAAGAACGCACCGGCCGGATCCGAAGCCGCTGTTGCCATCCTGAAGAGCTCGGTGTCTGCTGCCAACAATGCGCTGGAATCGGTGCAAAAGGCCGTCAAGCAAGCCACTGAAGTGGCCGAAGCCAACTTCAAATCCGTTGCAGCCAGCGCCACCAGCGTGACCAAGCAAGCCACTGCCAAGAAGAAGTAATTCTTTTGAGGACCACAAAACCGTTGTTTTTGTGTGTTCTCTCTAGAAGCCAAGGGAAAACCCTGAGATAATTTAATTCATCAGGAACTCTTAGTTTCTACCGGTTGTCTCCTCGGGTCCTTTCGAAACCATCAGGTTCAGGGATCCCTTCAAGGCCTCGTTGCAAAACGGGGCCTTTTTTTTTGCCGGTAGAAATCAGTGTGTCTTGGCTGCTATCAGCGCCCGCAGCTGCGGCAACGCCTGCAGCATGGCCTGACGCCCCGCCTCGATGGAGCGTTTGCGCGCGCCGAAGTCTGCGCTGGAGATGCCCATCAACTGCGGCCGCACCACCACATCAGCGTCCCGCAGTTCAAAGGTGTTGATACTTTTGCCCATGATGGAAAAAGTCTGCAGCAGGATGTCCAGCGTGCCCCCGGCAGGGTTGCCTTCGGGCGGGCTGGAAATGTCAACCGCAATCACCAGTTCGGCGCCCATCTTGCGGGCAGCACGCACCGGCACCGGCGAGACCAGTCCCCCGTCCACATACTCGCGACCGGAAATCTTGACCGGTTGAAACACCGCCGGCACGGCACTGGATGCACGCACCGCCGTTCCGGTGTCGCCACGCTGAAACAGGGTGTCGACGCCGGTATTCAAATCGGTTGCCACAATGCCCAGAGGCAATGGCATGGCCTCAATCAAGCGGCCATTGACCTGGGTGTTGACGTACCGTGCCAGTGCCTCGCCCCGCAGGGCGCCGCGGGTAAAAATCTGCAGACTCCAGTCGGCAATGGCGGCCTCTTCCATGGTCTCGGCCACTTGCTGCAACTGGGCGCCGCTCTTGCCACTGGCGTAAATGGCCGCGACCAGACTACCCGCTGACGTTCCGGCCACCAGACTGGGGCGAATACCGGCCTCCTCCAGCACCTGGATCACGCCCACATGGGCGAAGCCACGCGCCGCGCCACCGCCCAACGCCAGACCGATGCGCGGAGGCACCTTCACGGCGATGTTGGGCGGCTGTGTTGGCTGGACAGGTTCGGAGACAGGTGCCGTGGTGCAAGCGGCAATGCCCAGTGCTAACAGGGTGGCGCAAAGGCCGTTGCATACAGTGCGTGTGGTGTTCATGAATGGGCCATAAGTCGACATCCGGTATTTTCAATGCATTCGCCCGGACCTTGCGGCAGAGTGCGTCGCGCTGCCGGTCAAAAAAAACAAGGGCCCAGTTCGCGAAGAACTGAGCCCCTGGGCAGGTGCGTGAAAACCTAACCTGCGGTGGCCTCTTCCGGCTTGGACTTGCCTTCCTTCTTGGGCAAAGGCTGGATGTCGAGCAACACTTCGGTCTTGCTTTCGTCCTTGTCGTCCAGGTCCACTGTGAGGCGGCCGCCATCGGTCAGGCGACCAAACAGCAACTCGTCGGCCAGGGCGCGGCGAATGGTGTCCTGGATCAGGCGCTGCATCGGGCGTGCGCCCATCAGCGGATCGAAGCCCTTCTTGGCCAGGTGCTTGCGCAGCTTGTCGGTGAAGGTGACATCGACCTTTTTCTCGGCCAGCTGGGTTTCCAGCTGCAGCAGGAACTTGTCCACCACGCGCAGGATCACGTTTTCGTCCAGCGCCTTGAAGCTCACCAGCGCGTCCAGGCGGTTGCGGAACTCGGGCGTGAACAGGCGCTTGATGTCGGCCATCTCGTCGCCCGACTCGCGCGGGTTGGTAAAGCCGATGGTGGCCTTGTTCATGGTCTCGGCACCCGCATTCGTCGTCATGATGATGATGACGTTGCGGAAGTCGGCCTTGCGACCGTTGTTGTCGGTCAGCGTGCCATGGTCCATCACCTGCAGAAGGATGTTGAACACATCGGGATGGGCCTTCTCGATTTCGTCCAGCAGCAGCACGCAATGCGGCTTCTTGGTGACGGCCTCGGTCAGCAGACCGCCCTGATCAAAGCCCACATAGCCCGGAGGCGCGCCAATCAGGCGGCTCACGGCATGGCGCTCCATGTACTCCGACATGTCGAAGCGGATCAGCTCAATACCCAGGATGTAGGCCAGTTGCTTGGCCACTTCCGTCTTGCCGACGCCCGTGGGACCGCTGAACAGGAAAGCACCGATCGGCTTGTCCGGCTTGCCCAGGCCCGAGCGTGCCATCTTGATGGCGGCCGCCAGGGCCTCGATCGCCGGCTCCTGGCCGAATACCACGCTGTTGAGGTCGCGGTCCAGCG
>CANBTQ010000084.1 GCA_947372425.1 Comamonadaceae bacterium
CGTCTGTCGGGTGCCACGGCGGTGGTCGAAGGCACCGGTGACCATGGTTGTGAGTACATGACCGGCGGCACCGTAGCCGTGCTGGGCCAGACCGGACGCAACTTTGCGGCCGGCATGAGCGGCGGCGTCGCTTATGTGTATGACGAGGACGGCAAGTTCGCAACCCGTTGCAACACCGCTATGGTCAGCATGGAAAAGGTGCTGACGACGGCCGAGCAGGAGGTGTCCGTTGATAAGGCGGTCTGGCACCGTGGCGAAAGCGACGAAGCGCAACTGAAGAAACTGCTGGAAGACCATAACCGCTGGACCGGCAGCAAGCGTGCCCGCGATCTGCTGGATACCTGGGAGACATCGCGTCTGAAATTCGTCAAGGTATTCCCGAACGAATACAAACGCGCCCTGGGTGAAATCCATGCCCGCAAGGCTGCTGCAGTGGCAACACAAGCAGCGTCTGCGACGGCCAAGCAAGTCGCCGTCGCTGCCAAGTAAGGCAACAAGCAAAGTTCAACAGCTAATGGCCCGGTGCGCGTGCGCCGGGTCGCCAAGGAGTGAATATGGGAAAGATCACGGGATTCATGGAGTTTGAGCGCATCGAAGAGGGCTACAAGCCGGTTGCCGAGCGCCTCAAGAATTACAAGGAATTTGTCATCGGGCTGGACGATGCCCAGGCCAACAAGCAGGCTGCGCGCTGCATGGACTGCGGCACGCCGTTTTGCAACAACGGTTGCCCGGTCAACAACATCATTCCGGATTTCAACGACCTGGTCTTCCGCCAGGACTGGAAGGCCGCCATTGAGGTGCTGCACAGCACCAACAATTTCCCGGAGTTCACCGGCCGCATCTGCCCCGCACCCTGCGAGGCGGCCTGCACCCTGAACGTCAACGAAGAAGCCGTGGGCATCAAGTCGATTGAGCACGCCATCATTGACCGCGCCTGGTCCGAGGGTTGGGTGGTGGCGCAGCCACCGAAGAACAAGACCGGCAAAAAGGTCGCTGTGGTCGGCTCCGGCCCCGCCGGACTGGCCGCATCCCAGCAATTGGCACGCGCCGGCCATGACGTGACGCTGTTCGAAAAGAACGACCGCGTCGGCGGCCTGCTGCGCTACGGCATTCCCGACTTCAAGATGGAAAAGACCCACATCGACCGCCGCGCCGAACAGCTCAAGGCCGAAGGTGTGACGATTCGCACCGGTGTGCTGATCGGTGATATGCCCAAGGGCTCCAAGGTCACCAACTGGGCCAAGGAAACCATTTCCGCTGAAACCCTGAAGAGTGAATTTGACGCGGTGGTGCTGACCGGTGGCTCCGAGCAGTCGCGCGATCTGCCGGTGCCCGGCCGCGAGCTGGACGGCATCCACTTCGCCATGGAATTCCTGCCGCAGCAGAACAAGGTCAATGCGGGCGACAAGCTCAAGGCCCAACTGCGCGCCGACGGCAAGCATGTCATTGTCATTGGCGGTGGCGACACCGGCTCCGACTGCGTGGGCACCAGCAACCGCCACGGCGCTGTGAGTGTCACCCAGTTTGAAGTCATGCCCCAGCCTCCAGTGGAAGAAAACCGCCCCATGACCTGGCCCTACTGGCCGCTGAAGCTGCGCACCAGCTCCAGCCACGACGAAGGTTGCGAGCGCGTGTTTGCCATTTCCACCAAGGAATTCATTGGCGAAAAAGGCAAGGTCACCGGTCTGAAGACGGTGCAGGTGGAATGGAAAGACGGCAAGATGGTGGAAGTCGCTGGCTCCGAAAAAATCCTCAAGGCTGATCTGGTGCTGCTGGCCATGGGCTTTGTCAATCCGGTGGCCACGGTGCTGGAAGCCTTTGGCGTGGACAAGGACGCCCGTGGCAATGCCAAGGCACTGACCGAAACCGCTGCTGCTTACACCACCAACGTGCCCAAGGTGTTTGCCGCCGGCGACATGCGCCGTGGCCAGAGCCTGGTGGTCTGGGCCATTCGCGAAGGCCGCCAGGCTGCGCGTGCGGTGGACGAGTTCCTGATGGGCACGAGCGCCTTGCCGCGCTAACCATTGGATCCCACGCTTCTCGCTTCGCATAGTCCGCTGCCCCCCAGGGGGCGCTTGTCCCGTGCGCGGCTGGCCGCCACGCGGCCCAGAGCGCCTTGGGGCGGCCCTGCGGCGAAACCTAAGCGTTATCCCTTATGATGCAAAAGCCAGATTCATGCTGGCTTTTGTTTTTTTATGGCAACACCTTCCTCCACTTCACTTGTCGAGTTCCAGAATGTCCGCTTCGGCTATGGCGAGCGCGTCATTCTGGACGACGTGTCCTTCACGATTCCGCGTGGCAAGGTTACCGCCCTGATGGGCGCCTCGGGCGGTGGCAAGACCACGGTCATGCGCCTGATAGGCGGCCAGTTCAAGGCACAGCAGGGCAAGGTGATGCTGCACGGGCTCAAGGGCACATCCGATGCGATGGATGTGGGCCGCATGGGGCGCGACGCCCTGTACCTGGCGCGCCGACGCATGGGCATGCTGTTCCAGTTCGGCGCGCTGTTTACCGACCTGAGTGTGTTCGACAACGTGGCCTTCCCCTTGCGCGAGCACACCAATCTGTCCGAAGACATGATTCGCGACGTGGTGCTGATGAAGCTCAACGCCGTGGGCCTGCGCGGTGCGCGTGACCTGATGCCCTCGGAGGTGTCTGGCGGCATGGCCCGGCGCGTGGCCCTGGCCCGCGCCATTGCGCTGGATCCGGAACTGGTGATGTACGACGAGCCCTTTGCAGGACTCGACCCGATTTCCCTGGGCACCGCCGCACGCCTGATCCGCCAGCTCAACGATGCTATGGGGTTGACCAGCCTGGTGGTCTCGCACGATCTGGAAGAAACCTTCCACATTGCCGACCAGGTCATCATCCTGGCCAACGGCAAGATTGCAGCACAGGGCACGCCGGACGAAGTGCGCCACAGTGACAACCCGCTGGTACATCAATTCGTCAACGCCCTGCCCGAAGGGCCGGTGCGTTTTCATTATCCCGCCGCCAGCGTGGATGCAGATTTCTCCATGGGAGCACCGACATGAGCTGGTTTCGTCCTTCCGAGGTCGGCTACTCCGTGCGCGGCAAACTGGGTGATCTGGGCTTTGGTGCCCGCTTGTTTCTGCGTCTGCTGGCCTCTATCGGCACGGTGCTGCGGCGTCCGGCCCTGCTGCGCGACCAGATCCATTTCATGGGCAACTACTCGCTGGCCATCATTGCCGTGTCGGGTGTCTTCGTCGGCTTTGTGCTCGGCCTGCAGGGCTATTACACGCTGCAGCGCTACGGTTCCTCCGATGCCCTGGGCCTGCTGGTGGCGCTGAGTCTGGTGCGTGAACTGGGGCCGGTGATTACCGCGCTGCTGTTTGCCGGACGTGCCGGTACGTCGCTGACCGCCGAAATCGGTTTGATGAAGGCCGGCGAGCAACTCAGTGCCATGGAGATGATGGCGGTGGACCCGATTCAGCGCATTCTGGCGCCGCGCTTCTGGGGCGCGGTGATTGCCATGCCTTTGCTGGCCGCAGTGTTCAGCGCCGTCGGAATTCTGGGTGGATGGGCCGTGGGTGTGGCCATGATCGGCATTGATGCAGGCTCGTTCTGGAGCCAGATGCAGGGCGGCGTCGATGTCTGGCAGGACGTTGGCAATGGAGTGCTCAAGAGTGTGGTGTTCGGTTTTGCCGTCAGTTTTATTGCCTTGCTGCAGGGCTTTGAGGCGCAGCCGACGCCCGAGGGCGTGGCCCATGCGACCACGCGTACGGTGGTAGTGGCATCGCTTACGGTGCTGGGTCTGGACTTTGTCCTGACCGCAATGATGTTCAGTATTTAGGAGAAAAAAACATGCAACGCTCGAACACGGATGTATGGGTAGGCCTGTTTGTGCTGCTGGGTGGCGCGGCCCTGGTTTTTCTGGCGCTGCAGTCGGCCAATTTACTGACGCTCAACTTTGACAAGGGCTACCAGGTATCGGCCAAGTTTGACAACATCGGCGGCCTGAAACCCAAGGCGGCGGTCAAGAGCAGCGGCGTGGTGGTGGGCCGGGTCGACTCCATCGGCTTTGACGACAAGAGCTTCCAGGCCAAGGTCACACTGTCCATGGACAAGCGCTACACCTTCCCCAAGGACAGCTCGCTCAAGATTCTCACGAGCGGATTGCTGGGTGAGCAGTACATCGGTATTGAGGCCGGTTCCGACACCGCCAATTTGGCTGCAGGCGATGCCATCAGCAGCACCCAGTCGGCTGTGGTGCTGGAAAACCTGATCAGCCAGTTTCTCTACAGCAAGGCGGCTGACGGCCCCTCCGCGGAAAAGGCCAAGCCGTGAAGCAGGGGCCTGGGTCCACGCGAGTCCGCCGCGCCCTGCTGGCAGGGCTGTTGCTGATCCTGCAAGGCTGTGCCACGGTGACGCAGCCCAGTGCGCATGATCCGCTGGAGTCGATCAACCGGACGGTCTATGGTTTCAATCAGGCGGTGGACAAGGCCGTGATCAAGCCAGTGGCCAGTGGCTACCGGACGGTCACACCCGACTGGTTACGCAAGGGCGTGGGCAATTTTTTCAACAACCTGCAGGACGTGTGGTCTGCAGTCAACAATGGTTTGCAGGGGCGCGGCCAGGAGTTCGGCGACAGCGTGGGCCGCGTCATGGTCAACAGCACCATCGGTATATTGGGCATCTTTGACGTAGCCAGTGACCTGAATATCGAGCGCCACACGGCGGACTTCGGTCTGACGCTGGGGCGTTGGGGTGTGCCGCCGGGGCCCTATGTGGTGTTGCCCATCTGGGGGCCGTTTACCTTGCGCGAAGTGGCGGCCTTGCCGGTTGATATCAGCGGCATGCCGGTATACAACATCGGCGACCAGGACACCCGCACCTGGCTGCCGATTGCAGACCTGGTGGACACGCGTGCCAAGTACCTGAATGCAGGCGATGTGCTGGAGGGCGCGGCGCTGGATCCCTACTCATTCCAGCGCGATGCCTATTTCCAGCGCCAGCGCAATATTCAGTACGACGGCAATCCGCCCGAAGAAGATTCGGAACCCTGATACAAGCTTTACCGGCGTGCAACGCAGGCTGTTTTTACCGGGTACATAATGCCCAACATGTTCTTGTCTGAAGAGTGGTTATGAAAAGAGTGTTCTTGCGCAAACTGGTTCTTGGTTTCACCCTGCTGGCAGGCTTGGGTCTGGGTTTGCAGGCGCACGCGGATGACGAGGCGCCGGATGTCCTGATCAAGCGCCTGTCCGTCGAAGTGCTGGACTCCATCAAGAGCGACAAGGCCATCCGTGCCGGCGATATGACCAAGGTCGTGGCTCTGGTGGATGCCAAGATTCTTCCCAATCTGAATTTCCAGCGCATGACAGCATCTGCTGTCGGACCGGCCTGGCGCCAGGCCACACCGGAGCAACAGAAACGGCTGCAGGACGAATTCAAGATTCTGCTGGTGCGCACCTACGCCGGTGCGCTGGCCCAGGTCACGGACCAGATCATCGCCATGAAGCCGCTGCGCGCCAGCCCGGACGACAAGGAAGTGATTGTGCGCTCCGAGGTCAAGGGTAGCGGCGACCCGATCCAACTGGATTACCGGCTGGAAAAGACGCCCGGGCAGGGTGCCGGCTGGAAGATTTACAACATCAATGTGCTGGGTGTCTGGCTGGTGGAAAATTACAAAAGCCAATTTGCCACCGAAATCAATGCCAAGGGCCTTGATGGCTTGATCACCACGCTGGTGGAACGCAACAAAGCCAACTCCAGCGCCAAGAAGTCCTGACATGCTCACACTGCCTGCCATTCTTACCCAGACCCAGGCCAGCGATTGCCTGGAAAAGCTCACGCAGGATGTGCAGCGCGAAGCAGACAAGCAGGTCGTGGTTGATGCCGCGTCACTGAACAACTTTGACTCATCTGCCCTGGCCGTATTGCTGGCGGTGCGCCGCGAGTGCGCGCGCGCCGGCAAGCTGTTTGCGGTCAAAGGCTTGCCCGATCGCTTGCGTGATCTGGCCGCACTGTACGGGATTGAAGGCCTGCTGACCGCAGCCTGACTTGGCGCGGGTAAAATAGCGGTCTCCCATGGCCGCAATCTCCTTCCAATCCGTCTCCAAAGCCTATCCGTCGCCCAAGTCTTCCAAGAGCAGCGCCAGCGGTAGTAATTTTCTGGCCCTTGACGCGGTCAGCCTTGATATCGAAGAGGGCGAATTTTTCGGCCTGCTGGGCCCCAACGGGGCCGGCAAAACCACCATGATCAGCATCCTGGCCGGGCTTACCCGTGCCACCTCTGGCCGGGTCAGCGTGCTCGGTCACGACGTCCAAGCCGACTTTGCTGCGGCCCGCCGCGCCCTCGGTGTGGTACCGCAGGAACTGGTGTTTGACCCCTTCTTCAATGTGCGTGAATTGCTGCGCATCCAGTCCGGTTACTTCGGCATCAAGAACAATGGCGCCTGGATTGATGAGCTGCTGGAAAGCCTGGGTCTGACCGACAAGGCCAATGCCAATATGCGCCAGCTTTCCGGCGGCATGAAGCGCCGCGTGCTGGTGGCACAAGCCCTGGTGCACAAGCCCCCGGTCATTGTGCTGGACGAGCCGACCGCCGGCGTGGACGTGGAATTGCGCCAGACCCTGTGGCAATTCATCGCCAAACTCAACCGCGAAGGCCACACCGTCTTGCTTACCACCCATTACCTGGAAGAGGCCGAGGCGCTGTGCGGCCGTATTGCCATGCTCAAGACCGGCCGCATCGTGGCGCTGGACAAAACCAGTGACCTGCTCAAGGCCGCGTCCAGCAATGTGCTGCGCTTCAAGCTCGATGCCGAATTGCCCAAGGTGCTGGCAGAAAAGGCGCGCATCACCGGTCGCATCGTGCAGTTCCCGGCGAATGACGCGCTGGAAATTGAACGCTACCTGGCCGCTGTGCGTGAAGCCGGGCTGGTGGCGCACGACATTGAAATCCGCAAGGCCGACCTGGAAGACGTGTTCCTGGACGTGATGGCGCAGAACAAGGGTTCTGTGCATGGTGTGGGAGCGCAAGCATGAACGGTTGGCAAACCCTGCTGTACAAGGAATCGCTGCGCTTCTGGAAGGTGGCGTTCCAGACCATCGCCGGTCCGGTGCTGACTGCCATGTTGTATCTGCTGATCTTCGGCCACGCGCTGGAAGACCACGTCAAGGTCTACGACAAGATCGGCTACACCGCCTTTCTGGTGCCTGGCCTGGCCATGATGAGCTTGCTGCAAAACGCGTTTGCCAACAGCTCCTCCTCGCTGATCATGAGCAAGGTGATGGGCAACCTGGTGTTCTTGCTGCTCACGCCCCTGTCCTATGTGCACTGGTTTGTGGCCTATGTGGGGGCCGCCGTGCTGCGCGGCATTATTGTCGGTATCGGCGTGTTTGCCGTATCGGCCTTTTTTACCGGCATCAGCTTTGAAGCCCCGGTGTGGATCGTGCTGTTTGCCGTGATGGGTGCGGCGCTGATGGGCACACTCGGACTGATCGCCGGCCTGTGGGCCGAAAAATTCGACCAGCTGGCTGCCTTCCAGAACTTTGTCGTCATGCCCATGACTTTTTTGAGCGGCGTGTTTTATTCCATCCATTCCCTGCCGCCGTTCTGGCAAGGCGTGAGCCACTTCAATCCGTTTTTCTACATGATCGACGGATTCCGCTATGGCTTCTTCGGCGTCAGCGATGTGTCGCCCTGGCTGAGCTTTGCCGTGGTGGGTTCCACCTTGCTGCTGGTGAGCCTGATCGCTTTGCAGTTGCTGCGCAGCGGATACAAGATCCGCAGCTGAATTCCCCGTTAACCCTTTGGGCTTGCCCGCACCCCCATGACCGCAGAAGAACTCCAATCCCTGATCACCGCCGGACTGCCGTGCGAACATTGCGCGCTGGAGGGCGATGGCCGCCACTGGTATGCCACCGTGGTGTCCGGTGCCTTTGAAGGCAAGCGCGCCATCCAGCGCCACCAGCAGGTCTATGCCACGCTGGGCAACCGCATGAAGACCGACGAGGTGCATGCGCTCTCCATGAAAACCTTTACACCGGCCGAGTGGGCCGCCCAAGCCTGATGGACAAATTACTGATTCGCGGTGGTCGCCAATTGCATGGCGAGGTGCTGATT
This sequence comes from Comamonadaceae bacterium, assembly GCA_947372425.1. Lineage (GTDB taxonomy): Bacteria > Pseudomonadota > Gammaproteobacteria > Burkholderiales > Burkholderiaceae_C > Allorhodoferax. The sequence goes on from CANBTQ010000084.1 coordinate 8,093, forward strand.
TCGGGCGCCAAGAACGCCGCCCTGCCCGAACTGTGCGCCGCCCTGCTGACCGCCGAAACCCTGACGCTGCACAACGTGCCGCGCCTGCAGGACGTGTCCACCATGTTCAAGCTGATCCGCAACATGGGCGTGAGTGCCGATGTGCAGGCCGATGGCTCCGTGGTGTTGAATGCCGGTGCCCTGAACAACCCGGAAGCACCGTACGAGCTGGTGAAAACCATGCGCGCATCCGTGTTGGCCCTGGGCCCCTTGCTGGCGCGCTTTGGCCATGCCAAGGTGTCACTGCCCGGCGGTTGCGCCATTGGCTCTCGCCCGGTAGACCAGCATCTGAAGGGTCTGGCCGCCATGGGTGCCGTGATCGACGTGGAGCATGGCTACATGGTCGCCAAGCTGGCCCATGGCCGCACGCGCCTGAAGGGCGCGCGCATTGCCACCGACATGGTGACCGTCACCGGCACCGAAAACTTTTTGATGGCCGCGGCTCTGGCCGAGGGCGAAACCCTGCTGGAAAACGCGGCGCAAGAGCCCGAGATTCCCGATCTGGCCGAACTCCTGATCCGCATGGGCGCCAAGATCGAAGGCCATGGCACCAGCCGCATCCGCATCCAGGGTGTGGAGTCGCTGCACGGCTGCAGTCACCAGGTGGTGGCTGACCGCATCGAGACCGGCACCTTTTTGTGCGCTGTGGCTGCCACTGGGGGCGATGTGTTCCTCAAGCACGGCCGCGCCGAGCATCTGGACGCTGTGATCGACAAGTTGCGCGATGCCGGCGCCACCATCACGGCGCTGGAAGGCGGGATCCGTGTGCAAAGCCAGGGTCGCCTGAAGGCGCAGAGTTTTCGCACCACCGAATACCCCGGTTTTCCCACCGACATGCAGGCCCAGTTCATGGCGCTCAATGCGGTGTCGCAGGGCGCGTCCAAGGTGACCGAGACGATTTTTGAAAACCGCTTCATGCACGTCAACGAGATGGTGCGCCTGGGCGCGCACATCCAGATCGACGGCAAGGTGGCGGTGATTGAAGGCGTGGAGAAACTCTCCGGCGCGACTGTCATGGCGACCGACCTGCGCGCCTCTGCCAGCCTGGTGATCGCCGGCCTGGTGGCCGAGGGCGAAACCCTGGTTGACCGCATCTACCACCTGGACCGCGGCTACGACCAGATGGAAGCCAAGCTGCGCGGCATCGGCGCCGACATTGAGCGAACCAAATAATGGCTCCTGCTATGCAATCCCAAATGATTACCCTCGCGCTCTCCAAAGGCCGCATCTTCGAAGAAACCGTGCCCCTGCTCAAGGCGGCCGGCATCGAGGTGCTGGACGACCCCGAAAAATCGCGCAAGCTGATTCTGGACACCAACCAACCCAATGTACGCGTGCTGGTGGTGCGCGCCACCGACGTGCCCACCTATGTGCAGTATGGCGGCGCCGACATGGGCATTACCGGCAAGGACACCTTGCTCGAGCATGGCAGCCAGGGTCTGTACCAGCCGCTGGACCTGCAGATCGCCAAGTGCCGCATCAGTGTGGCCGTGCGCGCCGACTTTGATTACGCCTCGGCCGTCAAGCAGGGCTCGCGTCTGCGGGTGGCGACCAAGTACGTAGCCATCGCACGCGACTTCTTTGCTTCCAAGGGTGTGCACGTGGACCTGATCAAGCTCTACGGCAGCATGGAGCTGGCACCCCTGGTGGGCCTGGCCGATGCCATCGTCGACCTGGTCTCCACCGGCAATACGCTCAAGGCGAATCACCTGGTGGAAGTGGAGCGCATCATGGACATCAGCTCGCGTCTGGTGGTGAACCAGGCTGCACTCAAGCTCAAGCAGGAGCCCATCCGCGCCATCATCAACGCCTTTGCTGGCGCCGTCGGCAAGTAAATTCTCCAGACCCTACGTATCGCCATGACCTTGCAAGCCGCCCCCGCCCGTCTGTCCACTGCCGACCCGGAGTTTGAAGCCCGCTTCAAGGCCTTGCAGCACTGGTCGGCCGATACCGACGCTGCCATTGAGCAGCGTGTGGCCGACATCCTGATTGACGTGCAACAGCGCGGCGATGCGGCCGTGCTGGAGTACACGGCGCGTTTTGACGGCCTGAACGCCACCAGTGTGGCGGAGCTGGAACTCACGCAGGCCGATTTCAAGGCCGCTTTCGACGGCATTCCCGAGGCCCAGCGCAAAGCCTTGCAGGACGCCGAGCGCCGCGTGCGCAGCTACCACGAAGCGCAGAAAAAAGCCTGCGGCGAAAGCTGGAGCTATCGCGACGAAAACGGCAGCCTGCTGGGCCAGAAGGTAACGCCGCTGGACCGCGTCGGCATCTACGTGCCGGGCGGCAAGGCCTCCTACCCCTCCAGCCTGATCATGAATGCCGTGCCAGCCCATGTGGCGGGCGTGCAGGAAATCATCATGGTGGTGCCCACGCCGGTGCGCGGCAGTGTGGCCACCGGTGGCAGCGGCAATGGCGGCGCCACAGTCGGCGAGCGCAAAGAATTGGTGCTGGCCGCCGCCTATGTGGCCGGTGTCACCCGCGCCTTCACCATGGGCGGTGCCCAGGCGGTAGCGGCCCTGGCCTATGGCACGGCCACCATCCCCGCTGTGGACAAAATCACCGGCCCCGGCAACGCCTATGTGGCTGCGGCCAAGCGCCGC
>CANBTQ010000085.1 GCA_947372425.1 Comamonadaceae bacterium
TGGGTGAGGCAAAGGGGCTGGAATGGCAACTCAAGGGCGCCGGCCTGACACCGTTCTCGCGCATGGGCGATGGCCGCGCCGTGCTACGCAGCAGCATCCGCGAGTTTTTGTGCAGCGAGGCCATGCAGGCCTTGGGCATCCCCACCACCCGTGCCCTGTGCGTGACCGGCTCGGACGCGCCGGTGCGGCGCGAGACGATGGAGACCTCGGCCGTGGTCACGCGGCTGGCGCCCAGCTTTATCCGCTTCGGCCACTTTGAGCACTTCAGTTTCAACAACCTGCACGACGAGCTGAAGGCCCTGGCCGACTATGTCATCGACCGCTTTTACCCCGCATGCCGCCACAGCACGGCCTGGGCCGGCAACCCCTACGCCGCCCTGCTGGCCGCCGTGACCGAACGCACCGCCGCGATGGTGGCGCACTGGCAGTCGGTGGGCTTTTGCCATGGGGTGATGAACACTGACAACATGAGCATTCTGGGCCTGACGATAGACTACGGCCCGTTCCAGTTTCTGGATGGCTACGACCCGGGGCATATCTGCAACCACTCCGACCAGCAGGGCCGCTACGCTTTTGACAGGCAGGCGCAGGTGGCCTACTGGAACCTGTATTGCCTGGGCAATGCCTTGCTGCCCCTGATCGATGACCAGGACCTGGCCGTGGCGGCCCTGGACACGTTCAAAGACCTTTTTCCGCTAGCCCTGGCGCTGCGCTTTGGCGCAAAGCTGGGACTGGACGCCGGCGAAGCCGCACCGGACGAACTGCTGCAGGACATACGCAGCCTGCTGGCTGCCGGCGCGGTGGACTTCAGCATCTTCTGGCGCCGCCTGAGCCATTGGGCAGCCGCACAGGACCCGGGCGATGCGTCGGTGCGTGACCTGTTTCTGGACCGCGCGGGCATAGACGCCTGGCTGCTGCGTTTTGCCAGCCTGCATGGCGCCGGTTCGCCGGCGCTGGTGTCCGGGCGCATGCTGGCGGTCAACCCCAAGTTTGTGCTGCGCAACCACCTGGGCGAACTGGCGATCCGCGCGGCACGGCAGAAAGATTTCAGCGTGGTGGCGGATTTGCTGAAAGTTTTGCAGTCGCCCTGCGACGAACACCCACAATACGAAGCCTTTGCCGGTTTCCCGCCCGACTGGGCTGCCGGCATCGAAATCAGTTGCAGCTCCTGACCCACCCGACTATTCAAGGCAAGCCCATGACCTACAAGATTGAAAAAACTCCCGAAGAGTGGAAAGCCCTGCTTGCGGCCAAGAACGCCGAAGCCCTGGCCTTTGACGTGACCCGGCGCGAGGCCACCGAGCGCGCCTTTACCGGCCGCCTGGAAGGCAACAAGGCCACCGGCATCTACCGTTGCATCTGCTGTGACAAGCCCCTGTTCTCCAGCGACAGCAAATACGAATCCGGCAGCGGCTGGCCCAGCTACTTCCAACCACTGAGCGAGGACGCCGTGGGCACCAAGGTGGATGGCCTGCTGTGGATGAAGCGCACCGAGGTGCATTGCGCCGACTGTGGCGCCCACCTGGGTCATGTGTTTGAAGACGGCCCGGCCCCCACCGGACTGCGCTACTGCATGAACTCGGCCTCGTTACACTTCGTCCCTGAATGAAAACACTTATCGACTTTCTGCCCTTTGTATTCTTTTTTGCTGCCTTCAAGCTGTACGACATCTATGTCGGCACGGCGGTCTTGATGGCGGCCACCGCGCTGCAGATGCTGGTGGTGTACCGCATGGACGGCAAGCTGCAAACCATGCAGAAAATCACGCTGGCCCTGGTGCTGGTGTTTGGCACACTGACGCTGGTGCTGCATGACGAGCGCTTTATCAAGTGGAAGCCCACGGTGCTGTATGTGGCCATGGCCCTGGCCCTGGCCATTGCCCTGTGGGGCATGCGCAAGAACATCCTCAAGCTGATGCTGGGTGAGCAACTGGTGTTGCCCGATACCGTCTGGCACCGCCTCAATATTGCCTGGATTGTCTACACCCTGTTCATGGCTGCCATCAATGCCTATGTGGTGCTGAACTACAGCACGGCCGACTGGGTCAGCTTCAAGGTCTGGGGCTATGTATTCCCCTTGAGCTTCCTGGTCGCCCAGGGCTTTTACATCGCACCCTACCTCAAGGGCCAGGATGCGCCGGAAGACGGAGCGTCCCAGTGAGCAGTCTTTTGCCTACCGCCCCGCAACTCGAGGCACGGCTGCGCGAGCGGCTGCAGGTCCGCACGCTGGAAGTGCTGGACGAAAGCGCCCAGCACGCCGGACACGCCGGTGCCGGTGACGCCGGGTTTGGCACCCACTTCCGGGTGCGCATCGCTTCACCTTTATTTACCGGCAAGACGCGCGTGGCGCGGCATCGGCTTGTGTATGATGCACTGCAAGAATTTATGACCAATGGCGTACATGCCCTGGCTATTGAAACCCTCGATTGATCACAAGGAAACTCGAATGAAGAAGCAAATCCTGTCTGCCCTGGTTGTTGCAGCCTGTGTCGCTGCCCTGGCACCCGCGGCATTCGCCCAGAACGTGGCCATTGTCAATGGCGTGGCAGTTCCCAAGGAACGCGTCGAAGCGCTGGCTCAGCAAGTGGCCCGCTCCGGCCGCCAGGTCACACCAGAAATGCAAGGCCAGTTGCGTGACGAGATCATTGCGCGCGAGATCTTTTCCCAGGAAGCCCACAACCGCGGCCTGGACGCCACCGAAGACTACAAAAACCAGGTGGAGCTGACCAAGCAGTCCATCCTGATCCGCGAACTGTTTGCCGACTTCCAGAAGAAGAACCCGGTCACCGACGCAGACATCAAGGCGGAATATGACAAGTTTGCCGCCACCAATGCCGGCAAGGAATACAAGGCCCGCCACATCCTGGTGGAAAAAGAGTCGGACGCCAACGACATCATTGCCAAGATCAAGAAGGGCGCCAAGTTTGAAGACCTGGCCAAGAAGATGTCCAAGGACCCGGGCTCCGGTGCCAAGGGTGGCGATCTGGACTGGGCCAACCCCGGCAACTACGTGAAGGAATTTTCCGAGGCGCTGGTGGGCCTGCAAAAGGGCAAGATGACCGACACCCCGGTGAAGAGCCAGTTCGGCTACCACATCATCCGTCTGGACGATGTGCGCGATGCCCAGTTGCCCAAGTTTGAGGACGTGAAGCCCCAGATTTCGCAGCAACTGCTGCAGCAGAAGATGGCCAAGTTCCAGGAAGAACTGCGCGCCAAAGCCAAGATCGAATAAACGACCGGCCTGCTATCCCCCTCAAAAAACGCGGCTCAGGCCGCGTTTTTTAATTGCTGCTCCACCGCCTGCCGGGCCTCTTCAAAGCTCGAAAAAAAGCGCGTGGGCTGCGGTGCGGCCCGGGGCATATGGGGCAAAGGAGCCCAGAGGCGATCACCCGTCCAACTGGCGGTACAGCCGCCAATGTCTTTTGCCTTCAGGGTGCAGACTGGCACGTCGCCCAGCAGGGCCGTCCAGAGGGTGGGCGTTTCGTTCCAGTGGATGGGGGCCATGGGCTGCACCTGATGTGTGTTTGGGTGTTTCGATTCTAGAGCGCTGTGGTGGCTGCGTGCAACCAATCCCATGCGATCGGATGCACAGGGCTGGGATAATCGCCGCATGTCCTTGCAGAATTACCAACTGGAATTGCTGGCCCCGGCGCGCAGCCTGGAAATCGGCCTGGAAGCCGTCAACCACGGTGCCGATGCCGTCTACATCGGCGGGCCGTCCTTTGGCGCCCGATCGAGTGCCGACAACAGCGTGGCCGACATCGCCAGCCTGGCACGGCACGCGCACCGCTTCAACAGCCGCGTCTTCGTCACCCTGAACACCATCCTGCGCGATGACGAACTGGAGGGCGCGCGCAAGCTTGCCTGGCAACTGTATGACGCCGGTGTGGATGCGCTGATCGTGCAGGACATGGGCCTGTTGGAAATCGACCTGCCGCCCATCCAACTGCATGCCAGCACCCAGACCGACATCCGCACGCCCGAAAAGGCGCGCTTTCTGCAGGATGCCGGGCTGTCGCAAATCGTGCTGGCACGCGAGCTCACGCTGCGTGAGATTGCCGCCATCCGCGCCGCCACCGACCCCGAGCGCTGCACGCTGGAGTTTTTCGTGCATGGCGCGCTGTGCGTGGCCTACAGCGGCCAGTGCTATATCAGCGCGGCCCACACCGGGCGCAGCGCCAACCGCGGCGAATGCAGCCAGGCCTGCCGCCTGCCCTACCAGGTGGTGGACGCCAAGGGCCGCTTTGTGGCGCATGACAAGCATGTGCTGTCCATGAAGGACAACAACCAGAGCGCCAACATTGCCGCGCTGGTGGACGCCGGTGTACGCAGCTTCAAGATCGAGGGCCGCTACAAGGACATGGGCTATGTGAAGAACATCACCGCCCATTACCGCAAACTGCTCGACGATCTGATGGAGGAGCGCCAATACGCCGATCAACCCCTGGCACGCTCGAGCAGCGGCAGCACCACGTTTACCTTTACACCCGATCCGGACCAGAACTTCAACCGCGAGTTCACCGACTATTTTGTCAACGGCCGCCAGGACAGCATTGGCGCCTTTGACAGCCCCAAGAACCCGGGCCAGCCGATTGGCTACATCACCCAGGTGGGGCCCAACTGGGTCGAGCTGCAACTGGAAGACAAGTCCATGGCGCTGCACAACGGCGACGGCCTGTGTTACTACGACTTGCAAAAGGAACTGGTGGGCCTGGCCGTGAACCGCGCCGAGGCCCAGAGCGCTGCCAAGGGCAAGTGGCGCATTTTCCCCAAGGACGCGGTGGCCGGCCTGAAGGATTTGCGCAAGGGCACGCAGGTGAACCGCAACCGCGATGTGGACTGGACCCGCACACTCGAGAAGAAGTCCAGCGACCGGCGCATCGGTGTCTGGCTGGCTTTGGACGAGACCGAAAACGGCATGGTACTGACACTGACCGACGAGGACGGCAACAGCGCCCAAGCCCACGCTGCGCTGCAGCGCCAGATAGCCAACGACGCCACTGCCTCGCAGGACGCGCTGCGCGAGCAACTCAGCCGCATGGGCAACACGATTTTTCAGACACTGGATGTGTCGCTGAATTTCCAGAGGCCCTGGTTTGTGCCCGCCTCAGCCCTCAATGCACTGCGCCGGCAAGCGGTGGAATCGCTGGAAGCTGCCCGCGCCAAGGCCTTCACCCGCCTGCCGCGTGCCCTGCCGGTGCAGCCACCCGCCCCTTTCCCCGATGACACGCTGAGCTACCTGGGCAATGTGTTCAACCAGGCTGCGCACCGCTTTTATGCCAAGCACGGCGTCAAGGTGATCGCACCGGCTTACGAAGCCATGGAGGAGTTGGGCGAGGTCAGCCTGATGATCACCAAGCACTGCGTGCGCTTCTCCTTAAGCCTGTGCCCCAAACAGGCCAAGGGCGTCACCGGTGTGCAGGGCCAGGTGAGAGCCGAGCCCTTGCAACTGATCAACGGCAAGGAGAAGCTCACCTTGCGCTTTGACTGCAAGCCGTGCGAGATGCACGTGGTCGGCAAGGCCAAGACTGCCATTGCGCGCCAGACCCGGGAGGCACTGACGCGCACCGCGCAAGAGCAGCCGCTGACGTTTTTCCCACAACGCCCTGCCCGCACGGAATTCGGGCATTAGAACCACTGAGCCCCCGGGCTGCCGCTCCGTGTTCTGCGGTATTCCCGGGGAGACGCATCAGGTTGCCGGCGCGGCAGCATCCTTGGCTGCCAGATGCCGCAGCAGGGACCGGAGCTTGCCAGGCCGCACCGGTTTGCTCAGTAGCGTCAATCCGGACGCTTTCACCAGCTGCTGGACTTCCGTGCTGGTATCACCGCTGATCAGGCAGGCAGCCACATCCGTCCCCGACAGATTGCGCAACAGGCGGATGGCCTCGACGCCGTTGGTGCCGCCGCCCAGGCGGTAGTCACTGATGATGATGGCGGGTCGGGGCAGCGTGTACCACTGTTCAACGGCTCTTTGCGCACTCTCCGCTGCGCGCACCGAATAGCCCCACGACTCCAGCAGCCCCGTCAAGGCGACACGGCCCATCTCATCATCTTCTATCAACAGAATGGGGACGCTGGTAAATGCTTCGCCGGGCAGTTCGGGGCTGGATGCAATGCGGCTGGCATCCGGCAGGGCTTTGCCCAGCGGCACCGTCAGGCTGATGCGCGTGCCCGCGCCCAGACTTGAGCAAAGCGTCAGCGGATGCTTCAGAAGGCGGCAGCAGCGGTCCACCACACTCAAGCCTACGCCCATGCCAAAGCGGCGGTCGCGCTGCGGATTGGCCACTTGGTAGAACTCCTGAAACACCTTCTCCTGGTCTTCCTGCGCGATGCCGATGCCACTGTCCCGCACTTCGATACGCGCATGGCCGGCACCAGCGGCGGGGCGGCAGGCCACCAGCACGGTGCCACTTTCGGTGTAACGAATGGCGTTGCTGACCAGGTTGAGCACAATGCGACGCAGCATGGCCGAGTCACTTTCCAGCCAGAGCGCCGACGGGCGAAACCGCAGGCGCAAACCCTTGGCAAGCGCATCACTCTCCAGCACGGAGCGCACCGATTCAAACACGTCCTGAATCGGGAACGCCCGGATGTTGGTAGGGACCGATCCGGAGTCCAGATGCGACAGGTCAAACATCGAATCCAGCATGTCCTGCATTTCACGCACCGCAGTCATGGCGTTGGCCACCAGCGCTTTGGCCAGCGGATCATCAGCCACCTGCTCTATGCGTTCCATGAACAGGCCCAGTGCATGTGCGGGCTGGCGCAGATCATGGCTGGCCGAAGACAAAAAGCGCGCCTTGGCCTTGTTTGCCGCTTCGGCCGCTTCCTTTTTCTCCCGCAGTAGTTTGGCGCGCTCAAACTGCAGGCGGTCATTCAGGACAAACCGGCGCAGGGTCAGAACGCCGGTAGCCAGGGCCAACACCACCAGGAAAAAGGAAGAAATGCCGTAGAGGTAAGTGAAGCGCCGCATCTCCAACCAGGACCGGGTGGCGCGCGCGTTTTCAACCTGGTAGGCCTCCAGCACCACTTTGTGCAAGGCGGTGCGCAAGGCAACAGACTGCTCCAGCAGTGACTGGGCCACCTGCAACTCCAGGGTGCGGGGTTCCGGCTCCAGAAAGGCATCCGCGCCCGCAATGTAGTCGCCCGACAGGGCAATGGCCGTCTTGAAGCTGGCATAGGTGTTCATGATCTGGCCGCTATTTGTGGCCGATGCGGTCTGAATCTGGCTGGCAAACAGGTTGTAGTGCGTGTAGACCGCGGACAGCAGCCCCGGCTTGCCGGGATGGGCAATAACCTGCCGCAGTGCCGTCTGGTAGTCCATCAGCAGTATTTCCAGCTTGTAAAAGTCCCAGACGATGTTGTCCTTGCCCTTGACCGAAGACAGCGTGATGCGATCAATCTGCTCGTACTGAAACCACCCCACGGCGCACACCATCAACAGCATGGCAAAGGCCAATGCGGCGATGAATCGATGCGACAGGCCCTTGAAATACGGGACTGAGACGAAGCTGCCCGCCGGCGCCATGACTGTATTGCGGCTGTCGTTGGGGCGCGGGCCTGTCGTCACTCGACAACGATGGAGAGGAGTTGCCAGACCGAACGTCCATAGTAGACATCGGTATCGATTTGCGGATAGGCGTCAAACGGGTACATCAGCAACACGGGCCCGCGGCTGCGGATCGTCAACTCCTTGCCATCCATGCGCAGTGCCAAAACCGGGCCGAAATTTTCCAGGTCATCCATGGGGATGCTGACCTCGTACCGGTCCTGGGCGATCAAACGAAGGCCTTTTCCCTTAGCGCCCACGGCGCCCAGCAATGCTTTCAGGGAGGGCCCGGAAAATCGCGCAACCGTGCCGTGCCAGGGGGTTTTGGTGGCGATCTGGCTTGCCGGCAGGGCATTGAGCATCGCAGCGTCAAACTGTGCCGTGTTGCCCGCATTGTGCAGGCCGATGAGCCCGCTGACGGTCAACAAGACAGGGCCGCTCGGTTTGGGCAGGCCCTGGGCATGGGCCACCGGCATCAAGCTGCTCAAGCAGATCCACAGCAAGCCCGGTATGCAGGACTGCAATGCACTGGCAATTGACGGTCGTTTCACGGTCATCCTCGTTGTATTGAACCTACCCCATGCCCTCAACCAAGCCGCACTGCGCCATGCGCCCGGCGCGGCCCCCCAACGCTAAGCCACCCAGCGCCGCGCGTTGTGCCAGAGCTGCATCCACGGGCTGTGGCCGCTGGCATCCAAATCCGTCCAACTCATCTGAATATTGCGGAACACGCGCTCGGGGTGCGGCATCATGGCGGTGAAGCGGCCATCGGCCGTGGTCACCGCTGTGAGGCCGGCCGGGCTGCCGTTCGGGTTGAACGGATAGGCCTCGGTGGCTGCACCGGTGTTGTCGACAAAGCGCATGGCCGCAATCGCCTTCTCTGCATTGCCGCGGTACTTGAAGTTGGCATAGCCCTCGCCGTGCGCCACCGCGATGGGCAAACGCGTGCCGGCCATGTCCTTGAGGAACAGGCTGGGCGATTCCAGCACTTCCGCCAGCGAGAGGCGGGCCTCGAAGCGCTCGCTCTGGTTGGTGGTGAAGCGCGGCCAATCCTGCGCGCCGGGAATGATGTCGGCCAGTTCGGCAAACATCTGGCAGCCATTGCACACGCCCAGGCCGAAGGTATCGCCCCGTCCGAAGAAGGCCTGGAACTGGTCGGACAGCGCCTTGTTGAAGGTGATGGAACGGGCCCAGCCAATGCCGGCACCCAGCGTGTCGCCATAGCTGAAGCCGCCACAGGCGACCACGCCCTGGAAGTCGGCTAATTTTGCGCGGCCACTTTGCAAGTCGGTCATATGCACGTCAAAGGCGTCAAAGCCGGCTTCGGTAAAGGCGTAGGCCATTTCCACATGGGAATTGACGCCCTGTTCGCGCAGCACGGCCACTTTCGGGCGGCTTTTCAATATCGCCGGGGCCGTGGCCATAAGAGCCTTGAGCGACTCCGGCAAATGCGTGTGCATGCCGGGGTCACCCACGGCGCCGGCAGCGGCATGTTCGGCATCGGCACAGGCCGGGTTGTCGCGCTGCTGGCAGATCTTCCAGCTCACCGCGTCCCAGACCTGGTGCAGGTCGGACAGCGGCGCGCTAAAGATCGACTTGGCGTCGCGCCAGATTTGCAGCATGTCCTTGCCCGCGTCCACCGTGCTGCTGGCCGGACGGGTCTTGCCAACAAAGTGGCTGAAGGCAGACAGGCCGTGTTCGCGCAGGGTCGCCATCACTTCGCTGCGCTCGGAGCTGCGCACCTGCAACACCACACCCGGCTCTTCGTTAAACAAGGCCTTGAGGGTCAGCTCCTCGCGGCGCGCACCCACCTGCCCTGCCCAGTTCTTGCTGTCGCCCACATCCATGCGGCTGTCCGTGATGCCGTCGCCTTCCGTGACCAGCATGTCCACATTCAGCGTGACACCGACGCGGCCGGCAAAGGCCATCTCGGCCACGGTGGCCAGCAGGCCGCCGTCGCCCTTGTCGTGGTAGGCCAGCAACTGGCCCTTGGCGCGCAGGGCATTCACCGCGTTCACCAGCTTGACCAGATCCTGCGCGTTGTCCAGGTCCGGCACGGTATCGCCGCTCTGGTTGAGAGTCTGCGCCAGGATGCTGGCAGCCATGCGGTTCTTGCCATGGCCCAGGTCGACCAGCACCAGGGTGGTGTCGTCCGTGGCGTTGAGCTGCGGCGTCAGCGTGCCGCGCACATCGGCCAGCGTGGCAAAGGCCGTGATGATGAGCGAAACCGGCGAGGTCACCTTTTGCTTGCCGGCAGCCGTGTCCCATTGCGTGCGCATGGACAGTGAATCCTTGCCGACGGGAATGGAGATGCCCAGCGCCGGGCACAGTTCCAGGCCGACAGCTTTCACCGTGGCCCACAGCGCGGCGTCTTCACCGGGCTCGCCACAAGCAGCCATCCAGTTGGCGGAGAGCTTGACGCGCGAGAGTTCAATCGGCGCAGCCAGCAGGTTGGTAATCGCCTCCGCAATGGCCATGCGGCCGGACGCGGGCGCATTGAGCGCGGCCAAGGGCGTGCGCTCACCCATGGACATGGCCTCGCCGGCAAAGCCTTTGTAATCGGCCAGGGTGACTGCGCAGTCAGCGACTGGCACCTGCCAGGGTCCGACCATCTGGTCGCGGTGGCTGAAGCCGCCCACGGTGCGGTCGCCAATGGTGATGAGGAAACGCTTGGAGGCCACCGTGGGATGGGCCAGCACGTCGATCACGGCTTGCTGCAGGGACACGCCGGTCAGGTCCAACGGCTTGGCAACGCGCGCAACGGTTTTCACGTCGCGCTGCATCTTGGGCGGTTTACCCAGCAGCACATTCATGGGCATATCGACCGGAGACTCACGGCCCTCGTCCACCAGCTTGAGCTCGCGCTCTTCGGTGGCCACGCCGACAACCGCGAACGGGCAACGCTCGCGCTCGCACAAGGCCTTGAAAAGCTCCAACGACTCGGGGGCGATGGCCAGCACATAGCGCTCCTGGCTTTCGTTGCTCCAGATTTCTTTCGGTGCCATGCCGCTTTCTTCCAGCGGAACCGCACGCAGGTCGAAGCGGGCGCCGCGTTCGGCGTCATTGGTCAGTTCGGGGAAGGCGTTGGACAAACCACCGGCACCCACGTCGTGGATCGCCAAAATCGGGTTGGAGCGAACACCGTCGCCGCC
>CANBTQ010000086.1 GCA_947372425.1 Comamonadaceae bacterium
GCCACCAAGGGCATTGGCCCGGCACTGGACGTAGCCTTCCGCGGCGGCGCCATCACCGGCATGCTGGTGGTCGGACTGGGTCTGCTGGGTGTGACCGGCTTCTATATGTTTCTGGTGCCGGACGGCGCTGTGACCGCAGCCAAGCTCAATCCGCTGATCGGCTTTGCCTTCGGCTCCTCCCTGATTTCCATCTTTGCCCGTCTGGGCGGTGGCATTTTCACCAAGGGCGCCGACGTGGGTGCCGATCTGGTGGGCAAGGTTGAAGCCGGCATCCCGGAAGATGACCCCCGCAACCCCGCCGTGATCGCCGACAACGTGGGCGACAACGTGGGTGACTGCGCTGGTATGGCCGCCGACCTGTTTGAAACCTATGCCGTGACGCTGATTGCCACCATGGTGCTGGGTGCCTTGCTGCTGGGCGCCGGTGGTCCCAACGCGGTGCTCTACCCACTAAGCCTGGGTGCGGTATCCATCGTGGCTTCCATCATTGGCTGCTTTTTTGTCAAGGCTTCGCCTGGCATGAAGAACGTGATGCCGGCCCTGTACAAGGGTTTGGCCGTGGCCGGCGTGCTGTCGCTGATTGCCTTTTACTTTGTGACGCAATCCCTCTTCCCCGCCGCCCTGACATTGGTTGATGGCCGCATCATCACCTCCAGCGCCCTGTTCGGCGCCTGCGCCGTCGGCCTGATCCTGACCGGCGCGCTGGTCTGGATCACCGAGTACTACACCGGCACCCAGTACGCTCCCGTGCGCCACATTGCGCAGGCTTCCACCACCGGTCACGGCACCAACATCATTGCCGGCCTGGGCGTTTCCATGCGCTCCACCGCCTGGCCCGTGCTGTTTGTCTGTGCCGCCATCTACTCTGCTTATGCGCTGGCTGGCCTGTACGGCATCGCCATTGCAGCCACCTCCATGCTGAGCATGGCCGGCATTGTGGTGGCCCTGGACGCCTACGGCCCCATCACCGACAACGCCGGTGCATTGCCGAAATGGCCGAACTGCCCGCCAGCGTGCGCGACATCACCGACCCGCTGGACGCCGTGGGCAACACCACCAAGGCCGTGACCAAGGGCTATGCCATCGGCTCCGCCGGTCTGGCAGCACTGGTGCTGTTTGCCGACTACACCCACAAGCTCGAGGGCCTGGGCAGCCATGTCAAGTTCGACCTGAGCGACCCCATGGTCATCATCGGCCTCTTCATTGGCGGCCTGATTCCTTACCTGTTCGGTGCCATGGCGATGGAGGCTGTAGGCCGCGCCGCCGGTGCGGTGGTGGTGGAAGTGCGCCGCCAGTTCCGCGACATCAAGGGCATCATGGACGGCACGGGCAAGCCCGAGTACGACACCGCGGTGGACATGCTGACCAGCGCTGCCATCAAGGAAATGATGATCCCCAGCCTGCTGCCCGTGGTCGCGCCCATTCTGGTGGGCCTGGTGCTCGGCCCGGCTGCTTTGGGTGGCCTGCTGATGGGAACCATCGTGACCGGCCTGTTTGTGGCCATCTCCATGTGTACCGGTGGCGGTGCCTGGGACAATGCCAAGAAGTACATTGAAGACGGCAACTTTGGCGGCAAGGGTTCTGAAACCCACAAGGCCGCTGTGACCGGCGACACCGTGGGCGACCCTTACAAGGACACGGCCGGCCCGGCAGTGAATCCGCTGATCAAGATCATCAACATCGTGGCGCTGCTGATCGTGCCGCTCATGATGAAAATTCACGGCGGCTGATAGTCCGGTTTGATATGGAACAAGGCCCGCGCAAGCGGGCCTTTTCATTTGTCGGAAATCAAAATGACTTTTACCAAAATCATCAAAATACTCTAGTATCGACACTCAGATAATCGTTAAGCACAACAAAAAGAGTTTCCGTTGAAAATATTAGTCGTTGACGACCATGCCTTGGTGCGAGAAGGACTCCGCCAAGTGCTCAAGGGGCTTGAAGAAAACCTGGAGGTTTTGCAAGCGGGAACCTGCGCGCAGGCATTTTCGCTGGCAGAGGCCCATGGTGATCTCGATCTGGTGCTGCTTGACTACCACCTTCCGGACATGAACGGCCTGGAGGCGCTGGCCGTCTTCGGTGAGCGCAATCCCGAGCTGCCCATTGTTTTGCTTTCCGGCTCAGCCAACACCCAAATCATGCGCCAGGTGCTGCAAGCAGGCGCGGCCGGGTTTGTCACCAAATCTTGTGTCAGTGACGAGTTGTTGCGGGCCGTACGCAGCGTGCTCAACGGCGACATCTACCTGCCACAGGAACTCAGTGCCGAAAACCATTTTGAGCCGGCTGCGTCCAATGGCAAGCCGCTGCTGACGCAACGCCAGGAGTTGGTGTTGCGCTGCCTGCTCAACGGCATGGCAAACCGCGAAATTGCCGACTATCTGCATATCTCCGAAGAGACCGTCAAGACCCATGTCACGGCCATCCTGCGCCATTTCGAAGTGCAAAACCGCACCCAGGCGGTCGTCGCCGCAGCCCGCAACGGGTACCAGCCACTCACCACCGAATAGGCACTGGCGATAACCCTAGGCACAGCATGCCTGCAAGGCACAAGCGCAGCGCAAGAGGGACAATACCGGCATGTCTGAAAATTCGCACACGCGCATCGTTCCGCTGATAGACCAACGCTCAGCAGGCCTGTCCATCCCGGATAGCCACACAGCAGGCGCCCTGCTTCCGGCGCAGGGACAGCTCCGCGATACGCGCGGCCGGCAATTGCACGATCTGCGTATCAGTGTCACCGACCGCTGCAACTTCCGCTGCAGCTATTGCATGCCCAAGGACGTGTTCACCAAGGACTATCCCTACCTGCCCCACGCGTCGCTGTTGACGTTTGAAGAGATTACCCGCCTGGCGCGCCAGTTTGTCGCGCATGGGGTGCAAAAGATCCGGCTTACCGGCGGTGAACCCTTGCTGCGCAAGAACATAGAAATCCTGATTGCGCAGTTGGCCGCATTGCGCACAGTGCACGGCCTGCCACTGGACCTGACACTCACCACCAACGGGGCGCTGCTGGCGCGCAAGGCCGCGGCCCTCAAATCGGCCGGATTGAACCGGCTGACCGTGAGTCTGGATGGCCTGGATGACCGGGTGTTCCGCGCCATGAACGATGTCGACTTCCCGGTGCAGGATGTGCTGGACGGCATAGCGGCGGCCCGTGCGGCGGGCCTGGGGCCGATCAAGGTCAATATGGTGGTCAAGCGCGGAACCAACGACAACCAGATCCTGCCCATGGCCCGGCATTTCAAAGGCACGGGCATCGTGCTGCGTTTTATTGAATACATGGATGTGGGTGCCACCAACGGCTGGCGCATGAACGATGTGCTGCCTTCGGCAGACGTCATCACCCTGCTGCAACAAGAACTGCCGCTGCTTCCGCTGGAGGCATCCCAGCCCGGCGAAACGGCACAACGCTGGGGTTACGCCGATGCGGATGGCAAGCACGACCCGGCAGCAGGTGAAATCGGCGTCATCAGCAGCGTGACCCGGGCCTTCTGCTCCAGTTGCAACCGGGCACGCCTGTCCACCGAAGGCCAGTTGTATCTCTGTCTGTTTGCCTCCCAGGGCTACAACCTGCGTGAATTAGTGCGGGGTGAAAGCTCGGATGCCGAACTGGCCTCGGCCATCGCGCACATCTGGCAGGCGCGCACCGACCGCTACTCGGAACTGCGCGGTTCCGAGGGCGCCGCACCGCCCGGCGAGGGCCGGCGCCGGGTCGAGATGAGCTACATCGGTGGTTAGGACCGGCGCCCGATGTCGGAGCAGAACGTGATACGCACGGACGCCGTCTGCGCCGTGATTCTGGCTGGCGGACGCGCCACCCGCATGGGCGGTGTCGACAAAGGCCTGCAGATTTTTCGTGGCCGGAGCCTGACTGCCGTTGCGCTGGATCGCCTGCGCCAACAACAGGGTGGTGCGCCCGCGCGCATCGGCATCAATGCCAACCGCAATCTGGCGCAGTACCAGGCCCTGGGCCTGCCGGTGTGGAGCGATACCATCGCCGGCTTTGCCGGCCCGCTTGCCGGGTTTTTAGCCGCCATGCGGCAATGCCAGGGGCATTGCGACTACCTGCTGAGCGTACCCTGTGACTCGCCCCTGTATCCCCTGGACCTGCTGCCACGCCTGGCCCATGCACTGCTGGCCCAACAAGCCGACGTGGCCATGGCCATGGCACCCGAGCGCCAGGAGGATGGCAGCATCGTCCTGCGCCCGCAGCCCGTTTTTTGCCTGATGCGCACCCGGCTGGCCGACAGCCTGCAAGACTTCATGGATGGCGGAGGCCGCAAGATCGGAGCCTGGACCGCCAGCCAACGCCAAACCAAGGTGGCCTTTGACGCAGCGCACGACGATCCACGTGCTTTTTCCAATGCCAACACCCTGGACGATCTACACGACTTGGAGAACCCATGAAGACTTTGGAACAGGTCGCAGCCAGCCTGCAGGGCTACGACCCGCAAGCCCTGCGCGCCGACACCGCCCTGCAGTTTTTGCATACACTGGTGACACCGGTGGCACAAACCGAATGGGTGCCGCTGAAGGCCGCGCTCGGACGGGTGTTGGCGGCCGACGTAGTGTCGCCCATCGACGTTCCCGCGCATGACAATTCGGCCATGGATGGCTATGCCTTTGCCGGTGCTTTGCTGCAGGCGGGCCGGCCCCTGAGCCTGGAAATTGCCGGCACCGCACTGGCCGGCAAGGCCTGGAGCGGCACCATTGCCGCAGGCCAGTGCCTGAAGATCATGACCGGTGCAGTCATGCCACACGGACTGGATACCGTGGTGCCGCAGGAACTGGTGCAACTGGCTGACAAGCACATCACTATCCCGGCGGATACCCTGCGGCTTGGTGACAACCGCCGCTTCAAGGGCGAGGACCTGTGCCTGGGCAAGCCTGCATTGCAAGCCGGCTGTGTGGTCGGGCCGGCGGCACTGGGCCTGCTGGCCAGCCTGGGCCTGGCGCAGGTAGAGGTCCGGCGCCCGCTCAGGGTCGCATTCTTTTCAACCGGCGACGAGATCCTCAGCCTGGGTGAGGCGCCGCGCGAGGGCGCCGTGTATGACAGCAACCGCTATACCTTGTTCGGACTGCTCACACGCATGGGGGTGGAACTGCTGGACATGGGCGTGGTGCGCGATGACCCGGCCGTGCTGGAAGCCGCCTTTCAACAAGCCGCTGCGCAGGCCGATGCCATCATCACCAGTGGCGGAGTCAGTGTTGGCGAAGCCGACCACACCAAAGCCGTGATGCGCAAACTGGCCGGCGGTGCCGAGGGCGTAGCCTTTTGGAAAATTGCCATGCGCCCGGGCCGACCAATGGCCGTGGGCCGAATCGGCAACGCCGTGCTGTTTGGTCTGCCGGGCAATCCGGTCGCCGTGATGGTGACCTTTCTGGCCTTTGTGCGCCCTGCCCTGTTCAAGATGATGGGAGCCGCGCCCAAGGACAGCCCCCTGCTCAAAGCGCACAGCCTGGAGGCCGTTCGCAAAAAACCCGGACGCACGGAATACCAGCGCGCCGTGGTGCAGACCGGCAACGATGGCAGCCTGCAGGTGCGCACCACCGGCCAGCAGGGTTCGGGGGTGCTGAGTTCCATGGCCAGCGCCAACGGGCTGCTGGTGCTGCACCATGAGCAGGGCAACGTGGCTATCGGCGAGGAAGTGGATGTGCTGATGTTTGATGGCGTGATGTAAAGCCTTCACCCGCCCAGCCGCACCTGGGCCGCATCCGTCCGCCGAGTGGATGCGGCGCCTGCTTGATCAAGCCCGTTGCGCCAATGCCTTGTCCACGCCTTGATTGGCCAGTGCATCGGCACGCTCGTTACCGGGGTCGCCGGCATGGCCCTTGACCCAGCGCCAGTCAATCGTGTGTCCGGCGGTTGCCACCAGGGTATCCAGGCGCTGCCACAGGTCTACGTTCTTCACCGGTTGCTTGGCGGCGGTTTTCCAGCCCTTGGCCTTCCAACCGGCCAGCCATTCGGTAATGCCCTTGAGCACATACTGGCTGTCCAGATGCAGCACCACGGTGCAGGGCCGCTTGAGCACGCTCAGCGCCTCGATCACGGCCATCATTTCCATCCGGTTATTGGTCGTTCCCAGTTCACCGCCGCAGAGCTCCTTTTCCGTGCCGTCCGCTGACCGCAACAACACGCCCCAACCACCCGGGCCGGGGTTGCCCTTGCAGGCGCCATCGGTATAAATCACCACGTCATTCACGCTTCATTCTCCAGATTCGAATATTCAGTCACGCTGTTGGCCACCGACACAGGGCTCACCGCCCGCGCGGGCTTGTGCACCCACGACGGCCCCAGCAGGCGCATGCCGCGCACCCGCTTGACGCCCACCAGAAAATACGCCGCGCCCAGTATGGGCCACCAACGGGCACCGGCCTTGTCCATCCAGGCAAAACGGCGCAGCCATTTTTCGCTGTGCATGGCGGGACGGTAGCAACCGAAGGCGCCGGCCTCCACTTCAAAACTCAGCAGCCGCAGCCAGTCGCGCAGTCGCCAGTAGCCGATGAAGTCGCCGCCCTCCGGCAGAAACAGGCTGCCATGGCCGAGCCGCTGGTACAGGTGGTCGCGCCCCTGCTTGAAGCCCCACAGACTGGTGGGATTCATGCCACATATCACGACCTTGCCTTCAGGCACCAGCACCCGCTCCACCTCACGCAGGGTGGCATGGGGGTCGGCGCTGAACTCCAGTGTGTGGGGCAGCACCACCAGGTCCAGGCTGCTGGAGGGAAATGGCAAAGCGCAAAAGTCGCTCAGCAAGGCCACGGCCCGCGAATGGCCTTGGTCGGTGGCATGGCTCCCGTGGTCCAGTGCCAGCCAACGGTGCGGCATGCGGTTAGTATGCAAAGCATCGAGTTGCGGCAGGCCCAGCTGCAGGGCGTGGTAACCAAAAATATCTGCCACGGCTGCACCCAACTGTTCGCGCTCCCACGCCAGCAGGTACTGTCCCGCCGGGGTCTGCAACCAATCAACCAAACCTATAATTGTTTCGCTCATGAAGTTAATTCCGCTGCCCGCCTTTGCCGACAATTACATCTGGATGCTGCATGACGGACGTCAGGCATTGGTGGTGGATCCGGGCGAAGCCCAGCCTGTGCTGGCTGCCTTGCAGCGCGAGGGTCTGCAGCTTGATTCCATTTTAGTCACCCATCACCATGCGGATCACACCGGTGGCGTGGCTGCGTTGCGCAAGGCCACCGGTGCTCAGGTATACGGGCCGGCAACCGAAGCCATTCCCGAACCCCTGACGCGCCTGACCGGCGGCGAAACCTGCGCGGCACTGGGCCTGGCGTTCCGGGTGCTGGATGTACCCGGTCACACCGCGGGCCACATTGCCTTTTACTGTGCCGAGATGGACGGCGCGCCGTTGCTGTTTTGCGGTGACACCCTGTTCAGCGCCGGTTGTGGCCGCTTGTTTGAAGGTACGCCGGCGCAGATGCTGGCCTCGCTGGACAGCCTGGCGGCACTGCCCGACCCAACCCGCGTGTGCTGCACCCACGAGTACACCCTGAGCAATCTGACGTTCGCGTTGGCGGTAGAACCCGGCAATGCCGATCTGCAGCAGCACCACATCTTCTGCCAGCAACTGCGCGCAGAAGGCCTGCCCACGCTGCCGTCCACCATGGCGCTGGAGCGCCGGATCAACCCCTTTCTACGCAGCCGCGTGCCGGCCGTAATTGCCGCCGCAACCGCGCACGATGCTGATATGGCCCGCGATACCGGCACCTTCGCAACGCTGCGCCAATGGAAAAACATTTACCGATGAAGCTGTTCAAACTGGGGGCCCTGTGTGCCCTGCTGTGGCTCACAGGCTGTGCCGCTACGGCTGATCGCACCCCTGCACCCGCCTCCACCCGGCCACCGGATGGCGTTGTGCAGACACCCGGCATCCAGCCCGGAGCGGCCCCGAAAACGGCGATGCCGTCCAGCACCGCACGCGGCAAAACGCAATCGGGCGAGGCACCGGCTGCCATACGGCCAGACAACAACCTGCTGATCAACCAGGAAGCCGACCAGCGCGCCAGCTCGCGCGCCATCACCTCGCTATCGCCCCCGCATGACCTGTGGGAACGCATACGCCGCGGCTATGCCATGCCCGATCTCGACAACGACCTGGTGCACGACCGCGAACAGTGGTATGCCGCGCGGCCGGACTACATCTTCCGGATGACAGAACGCTCCAAGAAGTACCTGTTCCACATCGTCGAGGAACTGGAGCTGCGCAACATGCCCACGGAGCTGGCGCTGCTGCCCTTTGTGGAAAGTGCGTTCAATCCCCAGGCCGTATCGGGCGCCAAGGCAGCCGGCATGTGGCAGTTCATGCCAGCCACCGGACGCACCTTCGAGCTCAAGCAAAACGTGTTCCGGGACGACCGGCGCGATGTGCTGGCCTCCACCCGCGCCGCGCTGGACTATTTGCAAAAGCTCTACAACCTGTTTGGCGACTGGCATCTGGCCCTGGCCGCCTACAACTGGGGTGAAGGCAGTGTCGGCAAGTCCATCGGCAAGAACCAGCGTGCCGGGCTGAACACCGGCTACACCGACCTGAACATGCCGATGGAAACCCGTCTGTATGTGCCCAAGCTGCAGGCCATCAAGAACATCGTGGCCACGCCGGAGGCGTTTAACTCCCGCCTGCCCAACATCGGCAACCACCCTTATTTCGACACCGTGACCATACGCCGGGATATCGACGTCACGCTGGCAGCCCGGCTGGCAGAGGTGCCTATGGAAGACTTCAAGGCCCTGAACCCGTCCGTCAACAAGCCCGTCATCATGGCCGCCGGCACGCCGCAGATCCTGCTGCCATGGGACAACGCCAAGGTCTTTCAAGCCAATCTGGACGGCTACAGCGGCGGGCGCCTGGCCAGCTGGACGGTATGGGTCGCCCCCACCACCATGCGCGCAGCCGACGCTGCCAAAAAAGCCGGTATGGGCGAGGCGGAATTTCGCAGCATCAACAACATTCCGCCGCGCATGCTGATCCGCCCGGGCTCGGCCCTGCTGGTGCCGCGTGGAGCCCACACCGAGCAGGACGTCACCAGCCATGTGGCCGACACCGGGCAGGTATCCCTGTCTCCGGAGATCGTGCTCAAGAAGACCATCGTGCACGCCGGCAAGGGCGCCACCGTGGCCAACCTGGCGGCGAAGTACCGGGTGAGTGCGGCCAATGTGGCGCAATGGAACAACGTGAGCGCAACGGCCAGCTTCAAGAACAAACAGGCTGTGATCCTGTTTCTGCCACCTGCGCCTACCACCAAGTCGGCACCGTCAGGCCCTGCCAAAAAGACCCGCAAAAAGCACTGATCAGTGGTAACCGATCAGCAGGATGGCGATGTTCACCAGCAGGGCGGCGGCCCACACCGGTGAGCGCACCTTGGGCAAATCAGCCACATACATCATGATGTAGAGCAGGCGCAGCACAATGAACAGGAAGGCCAGCAGATCCAGCCGGCCCTGGTGCGCACCCAACTGGTGGGCAATGATGACCGCGCCGATAAAAAAAGGCAGCGACTCAAAACAATTGGCCTGGGCCGCGTTGGCACGGGCGCGCCAATCGGTCTGCGCTGCCAACCAGGCACGCGGGTTGGCGTTGTCGAAGCCGCCCTGCTTGCGCGGCACTGCAAACATGCCCCACTTGGCAATACCGGCACAGCCTAGCGGCAATAAGGCGGCCACCAGTACGCACCAGTAAGCCAGCGTGAAATGGGTGAAGGGCATTCCAGTACCTTTGCAAAAAAAAATTCAGCGCCGATCCACCAGCGCATGGGCAATCGTGCCGAGGTCCACGTATTCCAACTCACTGCCCACCGGCACGCCGCGCGCCAGCCGGGTCGGCTTGATGCCCCGGGCCTTGAGCGCCTCACTGATCACATGCGCCGTGGCCTCACCCTCGGCGGTGAAGTTGGTGGCCAGAATCACTTCCAGCACCACACCATCGCAAGCACGCTCAAACAGCTTTTTCAAACCCAGCTCGTGCGGCCCGATACCGTCCAGTGGACTGAGCTTGCCCATCAAGACAAAGTACAGCCCCTGGTAGGCGCCGGTGCGCTCCATGGCAGACTGATCGGCCGGCGTTTCCACCACGCACAGCTTGGTGTGATCGCGCTTCTCATCCAAGCAGGTAGCGCAGACCGCATGCTCGGTGAAGGTGTGGCAGAGCTCGCAATGCCGCGTGAGCTTGCAGGCATCGTCCAGCGCACGGGCCAGGTATTGCGCCGCAGCGCGGTCGTGCTGCAGCAGATGAAACGCCATGCGCTGCGCCGACTTGATGCCCACACCAGGCAGGCGCTTGAGGGCCTGGATCAGTGCATCGAGCGAATGGGCATCAGACATGCAGCGCAGTGCAGAAAAATCAGAACGGGAACTTCATGCCACCGGGCAGGCCCGGCATGCCGGCGCTGATCTTGCCCATTTTTTCGTTGGAGGTTTCCTCGGCTTTGCGCAGCGCGGCGTTGAAGGCCGCGGCCACCAGGTCTTCCAGCATGTCCTTGTCGTCGGCCAGCAGGCTGGGGTCAATGGTGACACGGCGGACTTCGTGTTTGCAGGTCATGGTGACTTTGACCAAACCGGCGCCGGACTCACCGCTGACTTCAATATTGCCCAACTCGTCCTGAGCCTTCTTCATGTTTTCCTGCATGGCCTGGGCC
>CANBTQ010000087.1 GCA_947372425.1 Comamonadaceae bacterium
TAATCAAAGCCGGGCGGATTGGCACCCTGGTTGTGCTGCAGTATGGTTTCCAGCTTGTCCAGCCCCTTGACGATGCGGGCCTCCGGGCTGGAGGCGTTTTCGTATTCCTCCCACAGCCCGAGGAAGCGCTCAAACAGCGGCTGCGGCAGGGTTTGCATCAGGGTTTGCAGATCGGCGCGTTCCAGCGCCGACTTGTTGGGACTTTGGTCCTGCTGCACCGCCGGCACATCGCCATGCAGGGCCTCGCCCAGATCGTGCAGCACGCAGAGCTGAAGCAACTTGGCGGTATCCAGCGCGGCCCACTCCGATTCAAACACCATGGCCATCAGGCACAAGCGCCAGCTGTGCTCCGCCGTGCTCTCTTGCCGGCCGGTGGAGGTGTGGGCGCTGCGCAGCACGCTTTTGAGTCGCTCGGCCTCGCGCAGAAAGGTCAGGCAACCGTGTAAATCGCTGGGTGACATGGCCCGATTGTGGCACCGGGCCCGGCGGCCGCAGCGCAGCGTCGATAATCAGGGCATGTCATCTCCCAAAGTTCTATTCGGCTTTCACGCCGTGGGCGTGCGCCTCAAGACCGCGCCGAAATCCATCATCGAAATTTATTACGAGCCCACCCGGCGCGATGCGCGCATGCGCTTGTTTCTGGACAAGGTCACCGAAAGCGGTGTGCGCCTGATCGAGGCCGATGGCATGCGCCTGGCCAAGCTGGCCGGCAGCCACGGCCACCAGGGTGTGGCGGCACGCGTGCAGGAGATCAAGCAGGTGCATTCGCTGGACGAACTGCTGGAGAATCTGGATGCCTCCAATGCCGAACTGCCCCCGGCCGAGCGCACGCCGCCCTTGATTCTGGTGCTGGACGGTGTGACCGATCCGCACAACCTGGGCGCCTGTTTGCGCGTGGCCGATGGAGCCGGCGCGCACGCGGTGATTGCCCCCAAGGACCATGCCGCCGGCATCAACGCCACCGTGGCCAAGGTGGCCAGCGGTGCGGCCGAGACCGTTCCCTACTTCATGGTGACCAACCTGGCGCGTACCCTGGGTGAGCTCAAGGAACGCAACATCTGGGTGATAGGCACCAGCGACCAGGCCACGCAGACGATTTACCAGGCCGACTTCAAGGGCGCTGTGGCTCTGGTGCTGGGTGCCGAGGGCGACGGCATGCGCCAGCTCACGGCCAAGACCTGTGATCAGCTGGTGAGCATTCCCATGCGCGGCGCCGTGGAAAGCCTGAACGTATCGGTGGCCAGCGGCATCTGCCTGTACGAGGCGGTGCGCCAGCGCACAACGGCATAGCGTCGGGCCGCCCGGCCGCGCCCCGGCCTATACCAGTCCGAACCAGCCCAGCAGGCCGCCGGCCGCCAGCAACCACAGCAGGTGGATGCGGGTGCGCCAGACCAGCAGGGTCACCCCCGCTGTCAGCAGCCACAACGCCCAGTTGTCTTCGGCGCGGCCTCGTGCGTTGGCCAGAATCCAGCCGGTTGAGCCCAGCAGCCCGATCACGATGGGCGCCATGCCGGCCTTGAAGGTGCGCACGCCCAGGCGCTCACGGTTCTGATGGCCCCAGCGTGCCGCGGCCAGGGTCAGCGTCGTGCTGGGCAGTAGCATGCCAACCAGGCTGGTACCCACACCCAGCAGGCCCCGGGGCCAGGCCGCCATGCCCGCGGACACGCCGCCGGCTGCATTGATGCCCACGTTCCAGCCCATCAGCGGAATGAACAGCAGATTCGGTCCGGGCGCGGCCTGGGCCAGTGCCATGCAGGTGCGGAACTGTTCATCGGACAGCCAGTGCTGCTGCTCCACCAGGTAGCGGTGCATGTCGGGTGCCGTGGCAATGGCCCCGCCCACGGCCAGCAGGGACAGCGACAGAAAGTGGCCGAACATCTGCAGCCAGTCCAGGGTGCTCAGCACAATGCTCATGGCTGCTGGTCCTTGCGCACGGTGTGTGTTTCGAGCTGTTGCAGCGCGCGGTAGGCCAGCACACAGGCCAGGCCACCCAGCCCCAGCAGTACCCAGACCAGCGGAATGCGCAGCAGCGCGATGGCCGCAAAGGTCAATGCCACAAATATCCAGCTGCGCTGCACGCCCAGCGGGCTGCGCTGCAAGGCCGGCAACAGCTTGAGGCCGGTGGCGGTAATCAGGCCCGCTGTCACGGCGCCCATCCCGCGCAGTGCGCCTTGCATCTGCGGCAAGCCGGATACGCCGCTGTACAGCACCACCATGGCCAGCACGATCAGCAGCGGAAAGAACAGCATGCCCGCCATGGCCAGCAGCGCGCCAGACGTGCCGTAATAACGGTCACCCAGCATCAGCGAGAGATTGACCACATTGGGGCCGGGCAGGATCTGCGCGACGGCCCAGTCCTCGACAAATTCCTCGCGCGTGAGCCACTGCTTTTTTTCCACCAGCTCGCGCTGCACCACCGCCAGCACACCGCCAAACCCCTGCAGGGCCAGCCAGGAGAAAGACCAGAATAAATCAGACTTGGAAGTAGGGCGCATGGCGCTGGAGCTTACAGCAGGGCCAGCTCGGTGCAGACCCAGGCGCGCACCGGTGCCGAGGTGGCAAGCTGCACATGGCCCAGGCCTTCAAAGACCGTGGGCGTTACGCCCTGCAAGGTCTGTGCGCGTTGCGGAAACACGATGTTGTCCTGGGGCGAGAGGGCAATGCGAAACAGGCTGCGCGTGGCCTGCGTTTCGGACGCTGCCAACGCCTGCAGCCAGTCGCTATGCCAGGCCATCTGCCGGGCGTTTGGCGTGTTCACCAGGGCGTTGATGCGGGTGCCCACGTGGGGTGTGCCCAGCGTAATGACGCGGGCTACCTGTGCCGTGCCATGGCGGCGCATCCAGGCGCGGATCGCCAGGCCGCCCATGCTGTGCCCTACCAGCGCAACCCGGTCCTGGCCGGTGTGTTCACACAAAGTCTGCACCGCATCGTGCAGCAGGGCGGCATAGTCATCCATCGAGGCGAATACCGGCTCCAGATTGATGGCCAGCACGGTGTGGCCCTGCGCACGCAAGGCCGGTGTGAGGCTGTCCCACAGCCGGTAGTTGCAGACATAGCCGTGTACCAGCAGCACCGGTATGCGCGCCTGGCTCCCGGTGGCTGGCAGGATGCGTGGCGCGGCAAAGGCCCAGGGCTGGCGCAGCAGGAAGACCTGGATACCGGCCAGCGATTCACCGGCCAGTGAACGCCACCACATGCCGGCCGCTTCGTTCGCACGCGACACACAGCAGCTGTAGAGGTCAGTCAGCAGTGCCACGGCCAGCGGCAGCGCCAATGCCATCACCAGCATGGCCAGCAGCATTCCGTGCGGCGCCATTTGTACGCCAAGCCAGAAGCCCAGTGCGGCACCCGCAAGCATTTGCAGTGCCATGGTGAAGCGCAGCATTCGGGCCAGCACAGCTTGCCTTTCAGGCTTTCTGCACCAGCAGGGCGGCTATCTGCGCATCCTTGTCTTTCCAGAGCTGCTGCGCCCAGGCCGAGAAGGCCTCGCGGAAAGCCGGGTCATTGCCGTAGTCGCCATTCAACAAATGGGCTGGAATCGGCAGGCTGCGCACGCGCACGATGACGCGTTGCATGCGGCCGCACAAAAAGGGCCAGAAACTGGGGATGCCATCCGGGTAGACGATGGTTACATCCAGAATCGACTGGAACTTGTCACCCATGGCATGGAGAGCCAGTGCCACGCCGCCGGCCTTGGGCTTGAGCAGGTAGCGGTAGGGCGACTGCTGGCGCGCCTGTTTGGCCGGGGTGAAGCGCGTGCCTTCCATGAAGTTGGTCACGCTGGTGGGTATCAGCGCAAACTTGGCGCAGGCGCGGCGCGTGGACTCCTGGTCCTTGGCGCGCATCTCGGGGTACTTCCTGAGATAGGCCTCGGAGTGGCGGCGCATGAAAGGGAAGTCCAGCGCCCACCAGGCCAGACCCATGATGGGCATCCAGATCAGCTGCTGCTTGATAAAGAACTTGAGCAGCGGTATGCGGCGGTTGAACAGGTGCTGCATGACAAAGATGTCGGCGGCGCACTGGTGGTTGGCATTGACCAGGTACCAGTTGTGCGGGTCCAGCCCTTCAATGCCTTGCACATCCCATTGCATGCCTTGCGTCAGCGCCATCCAGGCGCTGTTGCAGGCAATCCAGTTTTCGGCAATGCCCACCAGCACCGGGTCCAGCGCCAGGCGCACACGCTGAAACGGCAGTACCAGTTTGACCAGCGCAAACACCAGCAGGAGGGGCACCCAGAACAGGATGTTGAGCAGCAACAGCAGGAATGCCAGGACCCCAAGCAGCGGCGCGGGCAGGCCATTCAGCATGGCGCGCTACTTCAGGCTGCCCGACAGGAATTGCGCCAGACGCTCGCTCTTGGGTTTGGAGAGCACCTCGGCCGGGTTGCCTTCTTCCTCCACCAGGCCTTTGTGCAGAAAGATCAGGTGGTTGGCCACCTCGCGGGCAAAGCCCATTTCGTGGGTCACCACCACCATGGTGCGGCCTTCCTGGGCCAGGGTCTTCATGACCTTGAGTACCTCAGAGACCAGCTCCGGGTCCAGCGCGCTGGTGGGTTCGTCAAACAGCATCACCTCGGGCTCTACGGCCAGGGCGCGGGCAATCGCCACGCGCTGCTGCTGGCCGCCGCTCAGGTGCGCCGGGTAGCGGTCTTCCACGCCCGAGAGCCCCACTTTGTTCAGGTACTTGCGCGCCGTCTCGATGGCTTCGTCCTTGGGCACGCCCAGGATATGAACCGGCGTTTCGATGATGTTCTGCAGCACCGTCATGTGCGCCCACAGATTGAAGTGCTGGAACACCATGGCCAGTTTGGTGCGCAGGCGCTGCAGCTGTTTGGCGTCGGCGGCTTCGAGTTCGCCGTTCTTGCCCTTGACCAGCAAGAGCTTTTCGCCAGCCACCTCGATGCGACCCTGGTTGGGCTTTTCCAGCAGGTTGATGCAGCGCAGAAAAGTGCTTTTGCCGGAACCCGAGCTGCCGATGATGCTGATCACATCGCCGGCGTGGGCGGTAAGGGACACACCCTTGAGCACCTCGTTGGGGCCGAAGCTTTTGTGGATGTTCTCGACCTGGAGTTTCAGTTCAGTGGTGGACATGGGTCTGGCTTGAGAAAGGTCAATCGCAAAAGGGTTTAGTCGCCCAGCAGGGGGCCGGTTCTAAAGGGTGTGGGGCCGGCAATCTTGCCGATCTCGCAACCGGCGGTGACATAGCGGTCGCGGATACGGGCATAAAACACGCCGTCCACACCGGCACACACCAGGGCTGCCACGCCATCAATCGGGTTGATGACCTCGGCCACCAGATCACCCGCTTTCAGTGTCTGGCCGGGCGTTGCCGCATACACCACCACGCCCGGGCCTTTGGCGCGCAGCGTCTCGGAGCCGGCCAGCGGCGTGGGCTGGCACAGCGGCGCTGGAATGGTCGGCACGTTGCCGGTTTGCAGCACGCCCAGGTGCTCCAGGTAGGCGAAGATGGCGGTCGCGTCTTGCGCGGCATAGGCATGGGTCACATCCAGTTCGCCACGCAGCTCGATGGTGGTGGTGCAGCAACCCTGGGGCAGAGGATGGTCCAGGCCCTGTTTTTTGAGCGCCTCGGCCAGACGCCACCAGGCGCCGGACAGGCATTCGTCAATCGGGCCGCCGCCGGAGTCCTTGGCCAGCAGAATGGCTTGACTGCCCATCAGATGGGCTATGGGAGCGAGTTGTGGCCAGCAGGTTTCTTCGCAGTAGAAATGCATCACGCCTTCGCAGTCGCAATGCAGGTCGAGCACGATGTCGGCATCGTGGGCCAGGGTGAGCAGCGTCTTGCGCATGCTTTTGAGTTCGGTGTCGGGTGTCCAACCGGCCAGGTACTCTGCCATGGCCTTGCGCACCACGGCGACATTGGCCGCTGCATCCGCACCGAGCGAGCCCAGAATGGAGGGCAGCACTTCCTTGGCGAAGTCGGGGTAATGGCGGTTGAAGTTTTCCGAGGTGTCCAGCTCAAAGCGGCCCATGGGCTTGTGGTCCAGCCGCTGTGATAAGCCGATGGGGTTGCTCACCGGCACCAGCACCACCTCGCCTACGACCTGCCCAGCGGCTTCAGCCGCTTCCAGCAGCGGGCGCAAATGGTACGCCGCCAGCATGCCGGGCAGTTCCTCGGCGTGCAGGCTGGCCTGGATGTAGATCTTCAGGCCCGTGCCCGGCTTGCCAAAGTGAAAGCTGGTCAGTGTCTTGTGGCTGCCCAGGCTGGGCGACAACAGGGAGTGGTCTATGCGTTGCATGGGGCTTTACGGTTTACGCGGTGCTAGGTGCGCCAGGAAATGCCGCTCGGCCAGGCGGAACACCGCAATCAGGGCAAACGAGGCCACCAGGTAAATGGCAGCCGCTGCGATATAGGCCTCAAACGGCAGGTAGTACTGGGAGTAAACGCGGCTGGCGGCGGCAGTGACGTCCAGCATGCTGGGTACGGCGCTGGCCAGGCTGGTGCTTTGCAGCATCATCACCACCTCGTTGCTGTAGGCGGGCAGGGTGCGACGCATGGCGCTGGGTAACACCACGCGCAGCATGACCTGGAAGCGGCTCATGCCAAAGGCCTGCGCCGCCTCAATCTCGCCGGCATTGGTTTCGCGGATGGCACCGGCCAGCATCTCGGCGGTGTAGCCAGCAGTGTTCAGGCTAAAGGACAGCAGGGCGCAGAAAAAGGGTTCCTTGAAATGCGTCCAGGGCCAGACATCGTCCCAGCGCGCCTGAATCCATTCGAGTTGGCCCAGGCCGTAGTAAATCAGGTAGACCTGAATCAGCAGCGGCGTGCCGCGCATGACGTAGGTATAGGCGCCGACAATCCAGCGCAGCGGTGCCCAGGGGCCGGTCAACGCCAGGGCAAAGATCAGCGCCAGCACGGCGCCAATGCCCAAAGACGAGAACAGCAGACCCAGCGTGGTCAGAATGCCCTCGCCATACAAGGCCAGGTTCTGCGGCTCAAAAATGACATACCACTTCATAGCGTGGCCCTCTTCGCGCCCAGGCTGAAGCGCTCATTCAATTTGCGCAGCGCGTACAGGGAGACGGTGGTGTAGACCAGAAACAGGGCGGCGGTAAACAGGAAGAAGGCAAAGGGCGAGCGCGTGGCCGAGCTGGCCTGCTTGGCCAGGTAGGTCATTTCCTGCAGGCCGATCAGACTGACCAGGGCCGTGGCCTTGATCAGCACCAGCCAGTTGTTGGTGAAGCTGGGCAGGGCGTAGCGCACCATTTGCGGTGCGGTGATGCGCATAAAGGTCTGCACCCGGCCCATGCCAAAGGCCCAGGCCGCTTCCATCTGGCCTTTGGGGATACTGAGAATCGCGCCACGGAATGACTCGGTCATATAGGCGCCGTAAATAAAGCCGATGGTGAGTACCCCGGCGAAAAAGGGATTGATGTCGATGTGCTGGGTGCTACCCGTCAGCTCGATCAAATGGTTCAGGCCAATCGTGCCGCCATAGAACACCAGCAGCATCACCACCAGATCGGGGATGCCGCGAATGATGGTGGTGTAGGCCGTGGCCAGGGCTACCAGCGGCTTGTTGCCCGATAGCTTGGCGGCAGCGCCCAAGAGGCCCAGCACGATGGACACCAGCAAAGCCAGCAGGGACACCCCCACTGTCAGCAGTGCACCGTGCAATATCGAAAAGTAGTAACCGTTCATCGTTTGCCTATGCAACAAACAAAAACGACAGCGAGCAAGGCTGCACGCTGTCGTTTTGTACTAGCCGGATTTATTCGCCGTAGATATCGATGTTGTACTTGGCAAAGTACTTGTCAGCGATGGTCTTGTAGGCGCCGGAAGCACGGATGGCTTTGATGCCTTCGTTCAACTCGCCCTTGAGCTTGTCTTCACCCTTGCGCAGGGCAATGCCGGCGCCGTAGCCGTAGTACTTGGGTTCCTTCAGGTCCGGTCCCACCAGGGTGTAGTTGGCGCCTTCGGGCTTGGAGAGGAATCCACCGGTGACTTCCATGTAGTCGGCCACGGTTCCGTCCAGACGGCCGGACTTGATGTCCAGATAGACCTGGTCTTGCGCGTCGTAGGAGCTGACCTTGACGCCTGCGGGCGTGAGTTCACCCATGGCGTATTTCTCTTGCGTGCTGCCCTTCAGAACGCCGATCTTCTTGCCCTTGAGGCCGGCCACGTCGGTGAACTTGACGGACTTCTTCAGCACGATGCGGCTGGGGGTGTTGTAGTACTTGTCGGTGAAGTCCACTTCCTTCAGGCGGTCGTCGGTGATGGACATGGAGGAAATGATGACGTCGTACTTCTTGGCGTTCAGGCCGGGGATCATGCTGTCCCAGGCTTGTTCGACGAATTCGCACTTGCGCTTGATCTGCTCGCACAGGGCGGTGGCGATGTCCACGTCAAAGCCGGTGGGCTTGCCGTCGGCGGTCTTGAAGGTGAAGGGCTCGTAGGTCGGGTCGATGGCGACCTTCAGTGCGGCTGCTTCCGGAGCGGGAGCCGAGGCGGCCGGTGCGGCAACGGGGGCCGCGGCAGGAGCCGGCTCTTCCTTTTTGCCACATGCGGCGAGAACAGAGAGTGCAGCCAGCGTCAAAAGCAGTTTCTTCATCTTGGGTTCCTTTGGGTGCCCCGGAACAGATCCAGTGGCGGGTTGATGGGATAAGAAAATCGATTCTACGGGGCAAAGCACGCAATTTTGGTGCCTGTTCAAACTAATGCCTCGGGGTTTGTACGGTGACCGGCCGCGAACGATGGAGTGCACATGGCGCTGCGGCGGCAATGCCCGCAGTACCCTTGGGCCGCTCAATGGCATGCACAAAACCGTACACTTCCCGCTTATCTCCCCCGGTATCCCTGCATGAACGCCCCCCTAGACGTCTCTTTTTTCGCGCGCGCCGCAAAACCCTTGTCCAGCTACCGCAAGTACTGGGCGAGCCGCTTTGGCACGGCCCCCTTTCTGCCCATGAGCCGGGCCGAGATGGACAAGCTGGGCTGGGATAGCTGCGACGTGATTCTGGTGACCGGCGACGCCTATGTGGATCACCCCAGCTTTGGCATGGCCGTGATTGGCCGCATGCTGGAAGCCCAAGGTTTTCGCGTGGGCATCATCGCCCAGCCCGACTGGACCAGCGCCGAGGCCTTTAAAGCCTTGGGCAAACCGAACCTGTTCTGGGGCGTGACGGCCGGCAACATGGATTCCATGATCAACCGCTATACGGCTGACCGCAAGATCCGCACCGACGATGCCTACACCCCCGGTGATGTGGCCGGAAAGCGTCCGGACCGCGCGGCCATCGTCTACAGCCAGCGCTGCCGCGAGGCCTTCAAGGACGTGCCGCTGATTCTGGGTGGCATTGAGGGCAGCCTGCGCCGCATCGCCCACTACGACTACTGGAGCGACAAGGTGCGCCGCTCCATCGTCGTGGACGCCAAGTGCGACCTGCTGCTGTATGGCAATGCCGAACGTGCGCTGGTGGAAATTGCGCACCGTTTGGCGGCACGCGAGCCGGTCACCAGCATCACTGACGTGCGGGGCACCGCCTTTGTGCGCCGGCCCGATGACGAGACCGGCAAAGGCTGGTTTGAGATCGACTCCAGCAGCGTGGATGAGATTGGCCGTGTCGAGGCCCACGTCAACCCCTACATGACGACCAGCGAGCAGGCGGCCGGGCAGGGTGCGACCTGCGCCAAGGAAGACGAGGCCAAGGAAGTGGCAGCGGCAGCCGAAAATGCTGGCGGCGCACATGTGGCCGCCAAGTCCCGAGCCATTGCGGCCAAGGCACCAACCAGCGCCAGTTCGCCCATCACCTTCCACCCCAATCCGGCACTGCAAGGCAAGCTGAAAGTGCCGCCGCGCGACCGCTCGGTCATCCGCCTGCCCAGCTACGAGCAGGTCAAGAGCGACCCGGTGCTCTACGCCCACGCCAACCGCATCCTGCATCTGGAGACTAACCCCGGCAACGCCCGCGCCCTGGTGCAGGCCCATGGCGAGGGTGTGACGGCGCGTGATGTCTGGATCACCCCACCGCCCATTCCGCTGACCACGGCCGAGATGGACCTGGTGTTTGACCTGCCCTATGCGCGCAGCCCGCACCCGAGCTACGCGGACGAGAACGGCAGCCACGACGGCGCCACCAAGATCCCGGCCTGGGAGATGATCCGCTTCTCCATCAATATCATGCGCGGCTGCTTTGGCGGCTGCACCTTCTGCTCCATCACCGAGCACGAGGGCCGCATCATCCAGAGCCGATCGGAAGAGTCGGTGATCAAGGAGATCGAGGACATCCGCGACAAGGTCAAGGGCTTTACCGGCACCATCTCCGACCTGGGCGGCCCCACGGCCAATATGTACCGCCTGGGCTGCAAGAGCCCTGAGATCGAGGCCGCCTGCCGCAAGCCCAGTTGCGTGTACCCCGGCATCTGCTCCAACTTGGGCACCAACCACGACCCGTTGATCAAGATCTACCGCCGCGCGCGCTCTCTCAAGGGCATCAAAAAAATTCTGATCGGCTCCGGCCTGCGCTACGACCTGGCCGTGAAGAGCCCGGAGTACGTGAAAGAGCTGGTGCAGCACCATGTGGGCGGGTATCTCAAGATCGCGCCCGAGCACACCGAGGGCGGCCCGCTGTCCAAGATGAT
>CANBTQ010000088.1 GCA_947372425.1 Comamonadaceae bacterium
CAGGCCGATCACCAGCACCGATGCCAGCAGGCCCTCGCGCAGCTGCCTGAGCGGGCTCAACGCCCCAGATCCTTGGCGCTGACGCCGGCAATGCCCCAGTTCTCCTTGGGCACGTCCTGAATCCAGACGCGCACGTTGGCGATAGGGGCGCCGGTGGCTTCCACCAGGGCGGCGCTGACCTTTTCGATCACCGCACGTTTTTGTTCTTCGGTGCGGCCTTCAATCATGTAGATCTGTGCGAATGGCATGGGTTCTCTCCTGGACGGGTTTAGACGAAACGGATGCTGGTGCTACCCATGCCCTGCACGCGCAGGGTCACGTTGTCACCAGCTGCCACCGACACGGCCTCGGTGATGCCGCCCGACAGAATCAGGGTGCCGGCCGGTATGCACTCGCCGCGCTCGGCCAGGTGATTCGCCAGCATGGCAATGGCTGCGGCCGGATGGCCCAGCACGGCCGCACCGGCGCCAAAGGCCACCGGCACACCGTTCTTTTCCAGCACGATGCCCACGGTGCGCAGGTCCACACCAGCCACGTCCATGGGCTGGCCGCCGACGACAAAACGCGCCGCCGAGGTGTTGTCGGCCACCACGCTTTTCAGGTCGAACTTGAAGTCGCGGTAGCGGCTGTCGATCACCTCGATGCCGGGCAGCACAAAGTCGGTGGCCGCCAGCACCGCGCCGATGTGGCAGCCGGGGCCGCGCAACTCGGTCTTGGTGACAAAGGCGATCTCGGGCTCCACCTTGGGGTGGATGAGTTCACTCACCTTGCATTCGCCGCCATCGGGCACGGCGTAGTAATCGGCCATGAAGCCGAACACCGGCGTGGTCACACCCATTTGCTTCATCTTGGCGTGCGAGGTGAGTCCTGCCTTGAGGCCGACGATGCGGTTACCCCTGGCAATCTTGTTGGCCTTGATGCTGTTCTGGATGGCGTAGGCATCGTCCCAGTCCATGTCCGGATAGTCGTCGGTAATCTTTGTGGTGTCATGCGCCTGCAGTTCGCAGTTTTCCAGGCGCGCGGCCAGGGCGGTAATGGTTTGGCTGTCGAGTTTCATGCTGCTGCCTTTTGGGTAATACCACGTTCGCGTGCCATGGTCATGGCGGTGTCTTCAATCATGTCTTCCTGACCGCCGACCATGCCGCGGCGGCCCATCTCCACCAGAATGTCGCGCGCCGACACGCCGTATTTTTTCTCGGCGCGTTTGGCGAACAGCAGGAAGGAGGAATAGACCCCGGCATAGCCCAGGGTGAGCGAGTCACGGTCTATGCGGATGGCGTGGTCCATCATGGGCACCACCAGGTCTTCGGCCACGTCCTGGATCTTGTACACGTCCACACCGGTTTCAATGCCCATGCGTGCGCACACGGCCACAAACACTTCCATGGGCGTGTTGCCGGCTCCGGCGCCCAGACCGGCGGCGGCAGCGTCAATGCGGGTGGCACCGACTTCAATCGCGGCAATCGAATTGGCCACACCCATGGCCATGTTGTGGTGGCCGTGGAAACCCAGTTCGGTGTCGGACTTGAGGGCGGAGCGCACGGCACCCAGGCGGGCGCGCACATCGTCGGGCAGCATGTAGCCAGCCGAGTCGGTGATGTAGATGCAGTTGGCGCCATAGCTCTCCATCAGCAGGGCCTGCGTCACCAGCTTCTCGGGGCTGGCCATATGGGCCATCATCAGGAAGCCCACGGTGTCCAGGCCCAGGGCGCGCGACTTGCCGATGTGCTGCTCGGAGACGTCGGCCTCGGTGCAATGCGTGGCCACGCGGATGGTCTTCACGCCCAGGTCCTTGGCCATCAGCAAATGGTCTACCGTGCCGATGCCGGGAATCAAGAGCGCCGAAACGCGGGCCTGCTTCATCAGCGGCACCACGGCGCCCAGGTACTCTTCATCGGTGTGGGCCGGAAAGCCGTAGTTGACCGAGGAGCCACCCAGGCCGTCGCCGTGTGTCACCTCGATCAGCGGCACACCGGCAGCGTCCAGGCCACAGGCCACGGTCTTCATCTGCTCCAGCGTCATCAGGTGGCGCTTGGGGTGCATGCCGTCACGCAAAGTCATGTCGTGGACGGTGATTTTTTTGCCTTGCAAATTCATGTGTTTCTCCTGGGGGTTCAGACGGTGGCGGCTTCGGCAGCGGTGGGGCTCAGCACCAGGGTGCCGGCGAGGATTTCTTCGGCAAACATTTCGGCGGTGCGGGCGGCCGCGGCCGTCATGATGTCCAGATTGCCGGCGTACTTGGGCAGGTAGTCGCCCAGGCCTTCGACTTCCAGAAACACCGAGACACGCTTGCCGTCAAACACCGGGCCGTTGACCAGCTTGTAGCCCGGCACGTATTTCTGCACTTCCTTGATCATGGCGTGGATGGAGGCCGTGATGGCGGCCTGGTCCGGCTCGGTCTCGGTCAGGCAATGCACGGTGTCGCGCATCATCATGGCCGGCTCGGCTGGGTTGATGATGATGATGGCCTTGCCCTTTTTTGCGCCACCCACTTTTTCCACCGCAGCGGACGTGGTGCGGGTGAACTCGTCGATGTTCTTGCGCGTGCCGGGGCCGACGGAGCGGCTGGACACAGTGGCGACGATTTCGCCATACGCCACAGGCTGCACGCGACTCACTGCGGCCACCATGGGGATGGTGGCCTGGCCACCGCAGGTGACCATGTTCACATTCATCTCGCCCTGGCCGACGTGCGCCGTGAGGTTCACCGGCGGCACGCAGAACGGGCCTATGGCGGCGGGTGTCAGGTCAATCATCAGCACGCCCAGTTCGTTGAGCTTGCGCGAGTTCTCGGCATGCACGTAGGCGCTGGTGGCATCAAAGGCAATCTGCACGCCGTCGGCCAGCACGTGGGGCAGCAGGCCGTCCACACCGTCGGAAGTGGTCTTGATGCCCATTTCGCGCGCACGCTTGAGGCCGTCGGACTCGGGGTCAATACCCACCATCCAGACCGGCTCCAGAAAGGGGCTGCGTTGCAGCTTGGCCAGCAGGTCGGTACCGATGTTGCCGGGCCCGATCAGGGCGCATTTGATTTTTTTCATAAAGTCCTCAGAGGTAAAAGGTAAAGGTCAGACCAGGGAGCGCACCACGCCGCCATCCACGCGGAGTGCCGCGCCATGGGTGGCCGCGGAGCGCGGGCTGCAGACATAGGCCACCAGAGCGGCAACCTCGGCAGGCTCAATAAAACGTTGCAATAGCGAGGTCGGTCGCGCGTGCTTGAAAAAGTCGGCCTCGGTCTGGGCCAGGGTCCGGCCCGCATCGCTGGCCAGCTTGGCAAAGAAGTCGCCCACGCCTTCGGTACGGGTGGGGCCGGGCAGCACGGCATTCACCGTCACACCGGTGCCGGCACAGGTCTCCGCCAGGCCGCGCGAGACGGACAGCTGGGCCGACTTGCTCATGCCGTAATGCACCATGTCTCCGGGTGGGCAGATGCCGGATTCGCTGGAGATAAACACGATGCGACCCCAGCCACGCAGCTTCATGCCGGCGAGCTGGCCGCGCGCCAGGCGCACACCGCTCATCACATTCACCTCGAAGAAGCGCGACCAGTCCGCATCCGTGATCTGCTCAAAAGGCTTGGGCTCGAAGATGCCCAGGTTGTTGACCAGAATGTCGACTGCACCCGCTGCATCCAGCAGTTGCTGGCAGCCTTGCACCGTAGCCAGATCGGCCTGCACCGCATCCACACTGGCGGCGGGCAGCTCCGCCTGAAGCCTCTGCAGCGCCTGCTGCAAG
This sequence comes from Comamonadaceae bacterium, assembly GCA_947372425.1. GTDB lineage: Bacteria > Pseudomonadota > Gammaproteobacteria > Burkholderiales > Burkholderiaceae_C > Allorhodoferax. Next base: position 3,736 of record CANBTQ010000088.1, read on the forward strand.
CGCGCTGCATCGCGGCCGTTGAGCAGCACCTGTGCACCCTCGGCTGCGAGCTCGCGGGCAATTGCATAGCCGATGCCGGAGCTGGAGCCTGTGACCAGAGCCCGTTTACCGGTGAGTTGCAAATCCATGGGCAGTACCTATGCCGAAGGGCTGGCCGGATACAGCCAGGGTTTGAGCAGCCGGGTCAGTTGCGGTGCCACCAGCCAGGTCATGAGCAGCACCACCAGCGCGGTCAGCAGCATCACGCGCGGCAGCAGGGGCCAGGGCGCCAGCAACTCGCCCAGCAGGAGGAAGAGCGCATACACCGTGGGGCAGATGCCCAGCCAGGTGACTACGGCCACCTTCCAGCGCGGCGGCGGGTTCTGCCGGGGGCCGGTGGGCGCGGCAAACCAGTGGCCCAGGCCGCTGACCTGACGCACCGTCTGGCCTTCGATGTGCGGCGCAATCGCGGCCAGCGCCAGCGCGCGCACGGGCGAGTCCTGCCAGGCCTGCAAGTGCGCTTCTGTGTCAAACGCAAACACCACGTTGTAGAGTGCGGCGTCTGCGCCGCTGTCGGCCTCCGGGCGCACCAGTTGCCCGCCCAGGTAGCCGGGGAAGCTGCGCGCCGCGGCGGTCATGGTGTTGGATGCCTGCTCGAACGCCGCCGCATGCCCGGGCGTGACACGGCGCGTGATCAGTACGGTGACCGCACCGGTGCTTTGCGCAACTGTGGCTGTGGACATCGGGTGCGGGCTCTTTAGTGGAAGCGCACCGAGCAGCTGCCCAGTCCACCGATGGACACGCGAAAGTTGTCACCGGCCTGGGCCGGCGCCATGGCGGCCAGCGCACCCGAGAGCACCACCTCACCGGCCTGGATGCCAATGCCCAAACGGCCCAGGGTGTTGACCAGCCAGGTGACGGCGTTCACGGGCGAGCCCAGTGCGGCGGCACCGGCACCGGTGCCGATAATGTCGCCGTTTTTCTCGAACACCATGCCGCAGGTGGACAGGTCGATGCGGCGCGGATCCACCGCGCGGTCGCCCAGCACAAACACGCCACAGGACGCGTTGTCGGCCACGGTGTCCTGGATCTTGATCTTCCAGTCGCGTATGCGCGAGTCGACGATCTCGAAGCAGGGCATCACGCATTCGGTGGCGGCCAGCACATCGGCATTGCTGATGCCGGGGCCCATCAGGTCCTTCTTGAGGATGAAGGCAATCTCACCCTCGGCCTTGGGCTGGATCAGGGTGCTGATGTCAATCGACTGCCCTTCGTTGTAAATCATGCCATCCAGCAGGTAGCCAAAATCCGGCTGGTACACGCCCAGCATGTTCATCACGGCAGCCGAGGTGACGCCGATCTTCTTGCCCACGATGCGCTCGCCCGCGTCCAACCTGCGCTGCAACATGCGCTGCTGGATGTGGTACGCGTTCTCTATCGTGATGTCGGGGTGGCGGCTGGTCAGCGGGTCCACCACGGTGCGGTTGGTCATAGCCTGGTAGAGCTCGTCGCCCAGGGTGGTTATCAGTGTGGAATCCATGGAATAAGTCCGGTTGGGTTTCTAAAAAATGGGGGCAGCGCGTCAGTGGGTGGCCTGCGCTTCGCGTGCTTTTTCCGGCTGTGCGGCGGACTGGCTGGCTGCTTGTTTGGAGGCCAGTGCATCCGCCTCGTCCAGGAAGTTGCCGACCAGCTGCGTGAAGCGCGCGGCGTGTTCAATCTGCGTCCAGTGGCCGCAGCGGCCGAACACATGCAGCTGCGCGCGCGCAATCCAGTCCGCCAGCGTCAGCGAGTTGGACAGCGGCAGCACCTGGTCTTCGCGCCCGTGGATCACCAGGGTCTCGTGCGGCAGCGCGCGTATGTCTTCCTCGCGGCTGGCCAGTGCGTCCACGCTGCTTTGGCGCGGGGCCGGGAACATGCTGGCAAAGGCTTCCTGGAAGCCGGGCTGGATGCTGGCCTTGTAACGCAGCTCGGCCAGTTCGTCGCTCATCAGGCTGCGGTCAAAGGCAAAGATGTCGAGCAGCTTGCGCATGTTGGCAATCGAAGGCTGGTAACCCCAGACCGCGTCCAGCCCTGCGGTGAGCGGGAAGGAGACACCGGCCGCGCCCATCAGCACCAGGCGTCGTACGCGTGTGGGGTGGCGTATCGCCAGCGCCAGCGCCAGGCCGCCGCCAAACGAGTTGCCCGCCAGATCGGCCTGATCAATCTTCAGCGCGTCCAGCAGGCCCACGGCCTGGGCCACCCAGGTGTCCATGGTGTAGCGAATGCCGGCAGGGCGCGCGCTGTAGCCAAAGCCCACCATGTCGGGCGCAATCACGCGCCGGCCGGCGGCCAGCGCCGGAATGGTAAGGCGCCAGTTGGCCCAGGCGCTCACCCCCGGGCCGGAGCCATGGATCAGCAGCACCGGAAAGCCGCTGCCGACGTCGTGGTAGTTGGTGGCAATGCCGTTGGCAAGAATGGTCTTGCCGATTTCGGGGTTCTGGCTCATGGGGGGCTTTCAGTACTTGACCATCACGTTGCGCAGCTCGGTGTAGAACTCCAGCGAATGCACACCACCCTCGCGGCCAATGCCGGACTGCTTGGAGCCACCAAAGGGCGTGCGCAGGTCGCGCAGGAACCAGCTGTTGATCCAGCACAGGCCCACCTCGATCTGCGTGGCCAGGCGGCTGGCACGGCCGATGTCTTGCGTGTAGATGGACGTGGCCAGACCGTACTTCGTGTCATTGGCCATGCGCACCGCTTCTTCTTCCGTGTCAAACGGCGTGATGTGGCAGCAGGGGCCGAAAATTTCTTCGCGCACCACGGTGGCCGTCTCGGGCAGGCCGGTCCAGATGGTGGGCTGCACCCAGCAGCCGTCCTTCAGGTCGTCGGGCATATCGGGCACGCCACCGCCAAACACAATCGTGGCGCCTTCTTCCTTGGCCTTGGCGTAATAGGACAGCACCTTCTTCTGGTGGATCTTGCTGACCAGCGGGCCGATCTTGGTGTCATGGTCAAACGGGCGGCCCGGCTTCATGCCCTCGGCCTTCACTTTGAGTGCAGCGACAAACTTGTCGAAGATCGGGCGCTCCACATAGACGCGCTCGGTGCCCAGGCAGACCTGGCCGCAGTTCTCAAACACCGAGCGGGTGACGGTGTTCACAGCATTCTCAAAATCGCAGTCGGCAAACACCACCGCCGCGTTCTTGCCACCCAGCTCCAGGGACACCGGGCGGATGCCGTCCGCACCGGCCTTCATGATGGCCGTGCCGGTCTTGGTCTCACCGGTGAAGGTGATGCCGTTCACACCCTGGTGCGCGGTGAGCATGGAGCCGGCGGAGTTCACGCCAAAGCCGTTGACCACGTTGTAGACGCCGGGCGGCACGCCGACCTTGTTCATGACTTCGCCCAGCAGCGTGGCGGTGCTGGGTGTGGCCTCGGACGGCTTGACGACAACGGTGTTGCCGCAGGCCAGGGCCGGGCCGCACTTCCAGGTCATCAGCAGCAGCGGCAGGTTCCAGGGGCAGATGATGGCGATCACGCCGCGCGGCGTTCGCACGCCGTAGCTGCGCGCCGTCTTGCCGTCGGGCGTGCGCATCTCGAAGGATTCGGTGGAGACGTTCTTGATCGTGTCGGTGAAGATTTTGAAGTTGGCAGCACCACGCGGAATATCGATGTGCGAGGCCAGGTGGGCCGGTTTGCCGGTATCGGCAATCTCGGCCTGCAGGAAGTCATCAAAGCGGTGGTTGATCTCGGCTACCAGACCATCCAGCATGGCGCAGCGCTCCACCACCGACAGCTTGCCCCAGGGCCCGTGCAGGGCGGCACGGGCGGCAGCCACGGCGGCATCCACCTCGGGCTGGCCGGCTTCATGGACCATGCCGATCAGGCTGTTGTCCACCGGGTTGCGCTTCTCGTAGGTCTTGCCGCTGGCGTTGCTGACGTACGCACCGTTGATGAAGTTGAGGATCTGTTTCATGGCTGTTCGCAGGAGTTGAAAAAAGGGTTGGCGTGCATCACGCCGGTGTCAGGCCCAGTGCATCCAGGCCGGCCTGGGCTATGTGCTGGTCCTCTGCTTCACTGCCGCCGGAGACGCCGATGGCACCTATGCGCTGGCCGGCCTCGGCGATGGGCAGTCCGCCGCCAAAGGCGACAAAGCGGGGGCGCAGCACAATGCCCTCACGCACGGCGGCCGAGTGGCTTTGCAGGGCCTGTGCCCACTGGTGCGTGGGCAAGCCAAAGCTCACCGCCGTGTAGGCCTTGTCGATGGCAATGTCCACCGAATGCAGGGGCGCACCCGGCATGCGCAGGAACGCAGCCAGCAGGCCGGAAGCGTCCACCACCGCCACGTTGACGCAGGCGCCCATGGCCTGTGCCGCCTGCACCGCCGCACCGGCGGCCGCATGGGCGGCACGCCAGTCGATGCTGCGCAGGCTGACGCTGGCGCTCGCACCAATGGCCGGGGTGTTCGCTTCGGTGGCCATGCCTAGAGGAACTTCACCAAGGTGAAGCGCAGCAGATTGCCCATGGGCTCTGCACCGGTGCCGGCCTGGGCCTTGTATTCCTGGTAGGCCGCAGCCTTCAGGATCACACCCGCGCTCATGAGGGGCAGCGCAACTTCAACACCGATGGCGTGGCGCTCGGATTTGTTGGAGCTGGCACCGGTGCCGCTGTCGCTGCTGACCTGCATCTGCTCATAGCCGACCAGGCCGACTTGCGTGGCACCCATGGCCTTGCCAAAACCCCATTCCAGCGACACCTGGTCGCCGGGCTTGAAGCCGCCCGACTTGCTGTCGTTGATTTCATAGCGCAGCAGGGCCGAGCCGGTGATGGTCTTGCTGGCATCAAAGTAATAGGTGGCGCCACCGGTCAGCATGGTGCCGCTAAAGCCCTTGCCGGCCGAGGCGGGTGCCGAACTGTCGGCCGACTTGAGCCAGAAGCCGGCTGCACCCACAGCGTCCCAGCTGGCACCATGCCAACCCAGCACCACGGGGCCCAGATAGACATCACCAAAACCGCTTTGCGTGTCGGACAAGCCGGCGGCCTTGATGGTCAGCGAGGTGGACTGCACCGGTACGATGGTTTCCATGCCGAAGTCGGCGCCCAGCACCTTGGTGGTGCTGATCCAGGCCAGGCGATTGGCCAGCGCAAAGATGGTGGCCTTGTTCTCGCCCGGCAGGGCGGTGCTGCCGCCCGGTGCCTTGAATTGTTCGGCGTTGTAGTTCGCCATATAGCCCAGGTAATAGAGACCGGGGGGTGGCACGCTGGCGGCCTGCATGCCTTCGACGCCGGGCACGTAATGGCCTTCGGCGTGTGCGCCCATCAGGGCGGTCAGGGCAGCGGCGGCAAAAATTGTTTTCTTCATGGGGTGTGATTCATTCCAGGGAAAGGCTTCCCCAAACAGGGGAACGGCTGACAAGGGCCCCGTGCGCAACAAGGGGCTTGCGCGCACGAGGGTTCAGGGCGTGCAGGGCTCAGGTGTACACATCCGTGAAGGAGGCCACCATCTCACCGGTGTGGTAGAAAATTCCGGTGCCCAGCTTGTCTTCGGTCCAGGTGGTCACAGGCCGGTCGCGCTGCGCCAGGTAACCCAGGCCGGCAAAGGTTTCGTTGCGGTTGCCGCTCGGGTCGAAGAAGTAAATCGTCTCACCGCGGGTGATGCCGTGGCGCGTGGGTGCCACGTCAATCTTGGTCTTGGTCTTGGCCATCACGTCGGCTGATTTGAGGATGTCATTCCACGAATCCAGGAAGAAGGCAATGTGGTGCAGGCCCATGCGCGGTCCGCCGACAAAGGCGATGTCGTGCGGCGTGGTGGTGCGTGCCAGCCAGGTGGCGGCCTGCATGTCGCCGCCCGGGCCGACCAGGATTTGCTCGGTCAGGAAGAAGTCCAACACTTCCATCACAAACTTGGTGTTCTCGGCCACCTTGTTAACGCCGGCTTCGGGGTTGAGCTCGCACATCAGCAGGCAGTGGTCCAGCCAGTGCGCGCCGGCACCGGTGATGTTGTCCGGCCAGGGATCGGGGTTGGTGGTGCCGACCTCGGTGCCCACATATTCCTTCATCGCATACAGGCGCATCTCGTGACCGCTGGGCAGGTTGAACTGCAGCATGCGACCCGTCGATGGCATGGCGCCTTCAGCCAGCACGGTGGTGCGGATGCCGTAGGCTTCGATCTTCTTCTGCAGCTCGTCCAGGTCGGAATCCTTCTCGACCTTGTAGGCCACATGGTTCAGGCCAGCCTGATCCGAGGGCGTGAGCACCAGCGAGTATTTGTCCCACTCGTCCCAGCACTTGAGGTACACGTTGCCGTGCTTGTCCTCCATTGTCTTTTTCATGCCCAGCACTTTTTCATAGTGCCGGGTAGCTGCTGCCATGTCCATCACCTTCAGGCTGGCGTGACCGATGCGTGCGATTCCCATTGCTGTCTCCTCTTGGTTGAAATAACTTAAGGATTTGCCTTGGTGGCAAACCCCTTCTTGAAAGGCTTCTCAAACTTGCCCACCACCTCCAGCCGGACGGGGGTGACAGGTGCCACACGGCAGGCCAGGGTGAAGCCGTGTGTTTCTTCTTCGGCGCTGACGTGCGCGCGGCTGATGGGGCCCAGCGCCTGGCACTGCCCCTCCAGCACATGGACCTTGCAGACGCCGCAGCCTCCGTTGACGCAGCCCACCGGTATGCCCTTGCGGCCCAGGCGCAACATGCCGGCCAGCAGGCTCTCGCTGGTGGCGCAGGCATAGGTTTCGTCGGTCTGCTCAACGTGCACACTGACCTTGGGGCGGGTGTCAAAGAACATGCTGTGCTCCCCTAAACCCGCTTGAACAGCGGGCTGCGCTGCTGGTTGGTATCGGCGGCCGACAAGAACTTTTCGGTGTAGAT
>CANBTQ010000089.1 GCA_947372425.1 Comamonadaceae bacterium
GCTGATGTGCAGCGGCCCGGTCACCTATGCGGCCATCAACGCGGCCCACGGCATTGACTTCAAAAGCTACTTTGCCGAGGAGTTGGTGCTGCTCAAGCAGTACGAAGAGGCCGGCCTGATCGTGGTGGACGATGAGCGCATTTCCGTCACACCCAAGGGCCGCATGTTTGTGCGCGCCTCGGGCATGGTGTTTGACAAGCACCTGGCCCAAAGCACGGCCAAGTTCTCCAAGCTGATCTGAGCCTGTGTGATGCAGCGGCCTGACCCCGTCGATATCGTCTACCTCTGGGTGGATGGCAGCGACGCGGTCTGGCGCCGCAAACGCCGCGCCGCGCAGCAGCGGCTGGATGCGCAACAGCACCAGCAGATGGCGCTGTATGGCGATGTGGAAGGGCGCTTCCGGGACAACGACGAGCTGCGCTACAGCCTGCGCGCACTGGACCGCTTTTTCCCCGACCATGGCCACGTCTATATCGTGACCGACGGCCAGGTGCCGGCCTGGCTGCATGCGCACCCGCAACTCAGCGTGGTGGACCACCGGGCGCTGATTCCGCAGGCCGCGCTGCCCACCTTTGATTCCGGCCACATCGAGTCGTACATCCACCGCATACCCGGCCTGTCGGAGCGCTACTTTTATTTCAACGACGACGTCTTTTTTGGCGCGCCGGTGAATCTGTCCGACTGGTTCTGGGACGGGGGCATTTATGCCGGCTGGTCGGACGAACCGCCGGTGCCTGCGGGACCGCTGCACAAGCAGGGCTACGCCCTGGAAAACGCCTGCCGCCAGTCCATCGCCTGGCTGGACGCGCACCCGGACGCCATCGGGGATCCGCATTACTGCCACCGCTACCAGACCTTTGCGCACTCGCCGCGCGCCATGCGCAGGTCCATGCTGCTTGCACTGGAAGACATTGCACCCGAGCTGTTTGCCCGCGTGCGCAGCACCGTCTTCCGGGCCTGGGACAAGCCCACCATTGTCTCCGATTTTGTGATGCGCTGGGCCCTGGCCAATGGCCGTGCGCGCATGCGCAGCTACGCCCATGTGTACGTCGCCACCGGCGAGGCGCGCCCGGTCTCGGGCATGGAGCGCGTGGTCCGGGGCTTTGGCGATCTGCACTTCTTCTGCCTCAACGACACACTCGACAACGCGCCGGCCGACGACCCGCGGCTGCTGCAGCTCAAGGCCGATTTGCAGGGCCTGTTTGGCAGTGCATCGCGCTACGAGCGCCAGGCCGACCGCATCAGCCAGGCCGCAGTCGCCTGAAGGGTGGCAGTGCCCGTGGCCTCAGGCCAGCGTGGCATCGGTCCAGGCCAGGGCTTCCATCTGCGCGATATTGATTTGCCGCAGCGTGAATTGCAGCCGGCTGAAGGCGCTGGAAAAGTCCGCGTCATCTTCCGACTCGCAGGCCTTGGCCAGCGCCAGCAGATCGCCATAGGCACCCTTGCCATGCAGCAGCACGTCGACGATCTCTTCGTCCAGTGACAGCTGCTTGAGCGCCGCCTCCAGCGGGCAGCCCAACAGGCCGTCAATCTGCGACAGCAGGCCGATCAGAAACGCCAGGCCGCCATCAAACTGCGCCCGGTCCTCCAGTGCCAACAGCTCCATCATGCGGCCCCGCACAATGGCCGAAGACTTCAATAGACTCGATGCCTGGAACGCCGAGGTGGCCAGCACCAGCGAGGCCCATTTGGTCAGCTTCTCGTAGCCCATCAGCATCACTGCCTGGCGGATGGAAGTCACCTTCTGGCTCAGGCCCACGCCGGCCGAATTGATGATGCGCAGCAGATTCACGCCCAGCGCGGCATCCTTCTTCAGGGCATCTTCGACGGCATCAATCGGTGCGGAGGTAGACACCAGATTGAACAGCTCCAGCGCCACCAGTTGGGACGGCGCCAGCACCCGCGGCATCACCAGCTCGGGCACCGAGAACCAATAGCCCTGGAACTGTGTGACGCCAATTGATTGCAGATGGGTGAACTGCGCCTGCGACTCCACCTTCATGGCAATGCAGACGGCCGGCGTGCGCGCCCGTATGGCCGCCACCAGCGGGGCCAGGCGCTCGGCCGGCACTGTGCTCAGATCCACCTTCACAAAATCGGCCAGCGGCTGCCAGGCCTTGTATACCGGGGCCACCACAAAGTGCTGGAAGGACAGCCTAAAGCCGCGTGCGCGCAGGCTGGCCAGTGCGATGGACAGTTCCTCAATCACGGCCGGGTCATGGCCGGCCACCGGCGGCACCGAAGCCACCACTTTCTTGGGGTCCAGAAAGTCCCAGTGCGAGCCGCGCAGGCCCGCATGCAGGGCGTGCACAAACAGGTCGGCATGCGTGGTGGAGACCGGCACCCCGCTGTTGCCCACGGCATTCAGCACCAGTGAGATGTCGCTGGCCACGGTGTGCCGCGCGCCCGGCTGGGTCCGGTTGAACAACTCGTAGGCCAGGATGTTCTTGTCCGCATCCACGATCGGCTGGCGCGCGATGGAAATGTGGTTGATGACTTCGGCAGGGGCTGCGGTGGGCGTGTTCACGGTGCGGTGCCTTTAGGGACAGTGCTTGCGGCGGGATCCGGGTGACTGCTGCACAGCATAAGGGAAAACCCCGTGTTGCAGTTGTGGCATCCACTGGTGCGATGGCCCTGGCAGTTGACCCATAGGCACGACACCGAAACCACGCGGGTGAATGACCAGGAGCTGATGCGCAAAGACCCGGTGGGCTTTCAGATCTCCGACCGCGAATTCCACGCCACCCTGTACCAGAGCTGTGGCAACGGCCCGCGCGCGCAGGGCAGCTACGCCAGGGGGTTTTATACGACGCCGAAGACGGCGTATTCGCTGGCCTGCGGCGCGCGGATTGCAAGGGCACAATGCGACGCACAGCAGCCGGAAGAAGCCGAGCCATCGCGCACGGGTGCAACATCTGGTGGCACTTGAAGCAGGGATGTTGCAATTGATCCGGGGCTGCGGCGCAGTGGCGGGGCTAGTATCGATTCACTTCCTTTTTGAAAGAGACCCGATGTCCCTGCAAGCCCCTTTTTTTGGCAAACGCCCCGAGCCGATTACCTCCCGTCCCCTGCCGCTACAGCACGGCGGTTTGTCCGCCCCCGCTGTGAGCGCGAGCGCCCATACACCGCCCGCCCCGGTGCCTGTGGCCGTGGCACCCGTTGCCGACACAAGCACCTTGCCGCCTTCGGGTGCGCCCGCCAAGGAAGGCGGCAGCAAGCTCACCGTGGGCCCCAACATCAAGCTCAAGGGCGTGGAGATTACCGACTGCGACACGCTGGTGGTGGAGGGCACGGTGGAGGCGACGATGGATTCGCGCGTGATGCTCATCACCGAGATCGGCGCCTTCAAGGGCTCGGCCGAGATTGACTACGCCGAGATCCACGGCGAGTTCAACGGTGACCTGACGGTGCGCCAGAAGCTGGTGATCTATTCCACCGGGCGGGTAAGCGGCAAGATCCGCTACGGCAAGGTGGTGATTGAAGAAGGCGGCCAGCTGATGGGCGATATCCAGTTTGGCGCCGCCAACGATGCCAAGGGCTTGCAGCCCGCCAAGGTGGGGCTGCTGGCCGCGGCGTAACGCACCACCCGCATGCCGTCACGCGTCTGGCCGTGGTGTCACTTGCTTTCAGCGCGCTTGCCGCTACGATTTCAGCAGCCCGCTGCGGCGGCGCAAAACGTATCGCACAGGAGAACACCATGCTCAGCAAGAACACGATTTGTCTTTGGTACAACGGCGGCGCGCTGGATGCCGCGCAGTTCTACGCCAACACGTTCCCCGACAGTGCCGTGGGCGCGGTCCACCGTGCGCCGGGCGACTACCCCGCGGGCCACCAGGGCGACATCTTGACGGTTGAATTCACGCTGCTGGGCATTCCCTGCCTGGGCCTGAATGGCGGACCGGCGTTCTCGCACAGCGAAGCTTTTTCGTTCCAGATCGCAACCGACGACCAGGCGGAGACGGACCGCTTGTGGAACGCGATTGTCGGCAACGGCGGCCAGGAAAGCCAATGCGGCTGGTGCAAAGACCGCTGGGGCCTGTCGTGGCAGATCACGCCGCGCGCCCTGACGTCGGCCGTCACCGATGCCGACCCGGCAGTGGCTCAGCGCGCGTTCGCCGCCATGATGCGCATGAAGAAGATTGACATCGCGGCTATCGAAGCGGCGCGGCGCGGTTGACGCCCGCGGAGAACCTGCCATGTGCCGCAACATCAAGACACTGTTCAACTTTGAGCCACCCGCATCCGAGCTGGAGATACGCGACGCCGCACTGCAATTTGTGCGCAAGCTCAGTGGCTTCAACGTGCCTTCCAAGGCCAATGAAGAAGCCTTCGACCGTGCAGTGGTCGAGGTGGCCGCCAGTGCCCGCACGCTGATGCAGGCGCTGGTCACCAATGCCTCACCGCGCAACCGGGAGCTTGAGGCGGCCAAGGCGCGGGCGGCCTCATTGGCCAGGTTTGGCGGCCATCCAATTTCCGAAAAATGAATGCATATTTCGGACAAACATTCACAGCCCAAATACTGATCTGGTGAAGAGTGCACCCGGGCAAAAAAGCAGTCGATGCGCAAACCTCTCCAAGCATATTCATGGCTGGACTTACGCAGCTGCTGCACATGCAGGGCCTGCGCGCCGGGCACATTGCACAAGCCACGGAGCAACGCCACGCGGGCTGTTAAAGCAAGGCGGACAGGCGCAAGACCCTGGGCTTAATGAACGAGCTGGTTCGTAGCAGTGAATCATTTCACCGCTACTCAGCCCGTTGACAGACATTGGCCGCAGACTCCTTCGTGCCCGAAGCGGAATTTTGCGTGCCCGGACTGGCCTCTTCAAACCCGACATATATGCACGTAACTCAAGAGGTCTATGTACAAACTTAGGCCAGCGCAAGGTTGCGTTCAGACGAATCGGGTAAAAGCGTCGGTGCGTCTTGTTGAAGATCGCTGAGTGCGAGAAATTCGTAGAGAAATCCATTCCTCTCTTTTCGTTTCGAGGTTGTGTGTGATGGAGATTTGGTTTTGGCAAATTGGAGAAAGGCTTGAGCGCAATGAGTGACGAGGTACATGCACTTGCATTTGAAATGCCGGATTTATTCAATTCGCTGGAATCACTCAATGATCAGCAACTTGATGGCCTAGATTTTGGCGTTATCGGGTTCAGTCGGGACGGCCTGGTTAAGCGCTATAACCGCTTTGAAACACAAGCAACTGGGTTGAAACAAGACTATGTCTTGGGCAAGCACGTATTCACACAGATTGCTCAGTGCATGAACAACTTCCTGGTAGCACAGCGCTATGAGGATGCGTGGACCTCTGCCCGTCCATTAGATGCAACTATTGACTATGTACTGACCTGGCGTATGAGGCCAACCAGCGTGAAGTTGCGAATGCTGTGCGGGGGGCACTCGAATATTGCATACGTCGTGTTGAGCCCACGGCGTGCATTGGGAACATGAATTGTGAAGACGATATGACCCAACGGAGTAATGAGCTACTAGAGTTCCTGTACAGATCACCGATAGCACTTGTTAGCGCTCAGGTTGATGGCACTATTGAGATGATTACGCCGCTGGCGTGCCAGTGGTTAATGCCGTTGTCTAAAGATGGCAGTTTGGAAAACCTGTTCGCTCTACTTGAGGGCGTTGCGCCGACATTACGGTTGCTGGTGGCGAATAAAACGTCGGACGTGATTTGCGAAAACATGGTGATTTTCGTGAATACAGCAAACCTGCCAGGTCGCCACCTATCACTAACCGTAAGTCACTTTTCCGATGGCTCCATCGCTGCAATGTTCTCAGACGTGTCGAACGAACATCGACAGATTGTCCAAACAAGGCAGGGTATGCAAACCATTGTTGATGCTGTGCCTGGCTTGGTTTCTTACTGGGATAAGGATTTGTACTGCCGATTTGCCAATAAGCCCTACCTAGAATGGTTTGGGCGACCGCCTGAGGAGATCATCGGAAAGAGCATGCGAGACCTCCTTGGTGAGCCGCTCTTTATCCAGAACGAACGCTATGTCGAAGGGGCACTTTCAGGTCAAATACAGCAGTTCGAGCGCACGCTCGTCAAAGCAGATGGAAGTATTGGGCATACGTGGGCGCAGTATGTGCCGGATGGCACTGCGCTGGGTGGCGTGAACGGTTTTTTTGTTCTTGTAAGTGACGTTACGCAGCTTAAAGAAGCTCAGTCGGCGCTGCAGCAGAAAGAGGATCAACTGCGTGCGATCGTCGACAACGTTGGCTTGGTGTTTTTCCTGAAGGACTTGGCAGGGCGGTACCTCTACATTAATCGGCAATATGAGCGCCTGTTTCATATCACCAATTCTGCGATGCATGGCAAAACCGACCATGAAATCTTTCCACAGGAATTGGCTGACGCCTTTAGCAAGAATGACAGGAAAGTTATTGAGTCTGGGCAGCCTGTTGAGGTGGAGGAGCAGGCCCTTCACGATGACGGAATTCACACCTATATGTCGGTCAAAATTCCGATCCGGAATTCGTCAGGTGAAATTTACGCTATCTGCGGTGTTGCAACGGATATCTCCGAGAGGAAACGGGCTGACGCTGACCTGCGCCTTGCTGCAGCGGCCTTTGATTCCCAGGAAGCCATGATGGTGACGGATGCAAAGGGCGTCATTTTGCGGGTCAACCGTGCCTTCTCAAAGATCACCGGATATTCGGCAGATGAGGTGGTAGGGCAGAACCCCCGCTTACTCAAATCAGGCCGGCACGACGCCGACTTTTATCGGGCAATGTGGACAAGCATCCAGAGCACGGGCGGATGGCAGGGTGAAGTCTGGGACCGGCGCAAGAGTGGTGAGGAGTACCCTAAATGGCTCACGATATCTGCGGTGAGGGGAGTCGATGGTGCTGTGACTCACTTAATCGGAACTCATATAGACATTTCAGAGCGGAAAAAAGCCGAGGAAAAGATCAACGAGCTGGCTTACTTTGACCAGATGACCGGCCTTGCCAACCGTACGCTTCTCTTGGATCGACTGAAGCAGGCCAAGAGAGCCAGTTCACGCAATGGAAGCCATGGTGCGCTGATGTTCATTGATCTGGATAACTTCAAGACATTGAACGATACCCTGGGCCACGACATGGGCGATCTTCTCTTGAAGCAAGTTGCACAGCGCTTGGCGAGCTGCGTTCGCGACGGAGACACCGTTGCACGCCTGGGTGGTGATGAATTCGTGGTGATGCTGACAAACCTGAGCGGAAGTGAAAGCGAAGCGGCCTTCGGAGTTGAGGGGACGGCAGACAAGGTTCTGTCCAGCCTTAACGAAACATACGTGCTCAAACAGCGGACAGTCCACAACACTGCCAGTATCGGCATTACCCTCTTCATGGGGCAATTTGCATCAACAGATGACCTGATGAAGCAAGCCGATATGGCCATGTACAAAGCCAAGGAAACAGGCCGAAACAAGTATCGTTTTTTCGACCCCCACATGGAGGCGGTAGTAAAAGAGCGTGCGGCACTAGAAGGAGATTTGCGAGAAGCCATTGCTGGTCAACAGTTTTTGCTTCACTATCAAGCGCAAGTGGTGGGTGATGGTCGTGTTACCGGAGCGGAAGTTTTGGTTCGTTGGCAGCATCCGCTACGTGGAATGATCCCACCAGCACAGTTTATTCCCCTTGCTGAAGAAACCGGATTGATTCTGGCGCTCGGTGATTGGGTTCTGGAAACTGCATGCACCCAGTTGGCAAATTGGGCGGCCGAACCCATGATGGCCGTGCTAAACATTGCGGTGAATGTCAGTGCACGGCAGTTCAAACAGCCAGACTTCGTCGAAAGGATACTGACCGTACTCAAGAAGACTGGCGCCAATCCAAATCGCCTGAAGTTGGAACTCACTGAAAGTCTGCTCGTGGAAAACGTGCAGGACGTCATTGAGAAAATGCACGCATTAAAGGCAAAGGGAGTTGGGTTTTCATTAGACGACTTTGGTACAGGCTATTCGTCACTGACGTATCTCAAACGGCTTCCATTGGATCAGCTGAAAATTGACAGGTCGTTTGTGAGTGATGTATCGATCGACGCGAACGACGCCGTGATTGCCAAGACTATTGTGGCGTTGGGCCAGAGTTTGGGATTGAACGTCATCGCCGAAGGCGTTGAAACAGCGGAACAACGTGACTTTCTTGCAACTTGCGGCTGTCAGAGTTATCAGGGCTATTTCTTTAGTCGGCCATTGCCTGTCGAAGGATTTGAGGACTACGTGCGCCGAAGGTGAATCAACATTTTCCAATGTCGCATCAAGGTTGATGATCAGGTTTTGGTTGTCAATCGTTTGTGTGAATTAGAGTCACCGATGTAGATACGGCTGACTCAATGGCCGCAATGGATTAACTAATCCCAATGACAACACCTGGTTGTCACTCGACGACCACTTTGAAGACCGGTCATCTCGTTAGCGGCCATCGACCACAAAATGGCATCACGTCGTGGATGTCGGCTATCAGGCGTTGATTTCGTCGACCGCTACCTCAGGCATGGGTCGCACCCCGCCCTCCCAAGCGGGTCACGACCCCACCCCTCAAACCCCCACAGCCGCCTGCGCCGCAGCCAGCCGCGCAATCGGCACCCGGAACGGCGAGCAGCTGACATAGTCCAAGCCCGCGCGATGAAAGAAGCCAATCGAAGTCGGGTCGCCACCATGTTCGCCGCAAATGCCCACCTCCATATCGGGACGCACCTGGCGGCCTTTCTTCACGGCCATTTCCACCAAGAGGCCCACGCCCTTCTGGTCGATGGAGCGGAAGGGGTCGCGCTCGTAGATGCCGCGCTTGAGGTAGTCGGGCAGGAACTTGCCGGCGTCGTCGCGTGAGAAGCCCAGCGTCATCTGCGTCAGGTCATTCGTGCCAAACGAGAAGAACTCGGCCTGCTTGCCGATGCTGTCGGCAATCAGTGCGGCGCGCGGGGTTTCTATCATGGTGCCCAGCAGGTAGGCGATGCGTTCATCACGCTCGGCAAACACGGCCTCAGCGGTGGCGCGGATTATTCTTGCCTGCGCATTGAACTCGCGCACCGTGCCCACCAGCGGCACCATGATTTCGGCTTTCACGGTGATGCCCAGATGGCGTACGTTGAGGGCCGCCTCGATGATGGCGCGTGCCTGCATTTCGGTGATCTCGGGGTAGCTGATGCCCAGGCGACAACCGCGGTGGCCCATCATGGGGTTGAACTCGTGCAGCTCTTCCACGCGCATCTTGATCTTGCCCAGCGACACCTTCATGTCGGCGGCCATGGTGCGCTGTGCCGCTTCGTCGTGTGGCACAAATTCGTGCAGCGGCGGGTCCAGCAGCCGGATGGTCACCGGCAAACCGTTCATGGCCTTGAACAGGCCCTCGAAATCGCTGCGTTGAATCGGCAGCAGTTTGGTCAGGGCTTTGCGGCGGCCGGCTTCGTCGTCGGCCAGAATCATTTCGCGCACGGCCACAATGCGTTCGCCTTCAAAGAACATGTGCTCGGTGCGGCACAAGCCGATGCCGGTGGCGCCGAAGTTGCGCGCCACGCGTGCGTCGGCCGGCGTGTCGGCATTGGCGCGCACTTCCAGAACCTTGTATTTGTCGGCCAGCGCCATCAGCGCGCCAAAGTCACCGCTGAGTTGCGCTTCGAGTGTGGGGATCTGGCCTTCAAACACTTCGCCGCTGGAGCCGTTGAGTGACAACCAGTCGCCCTCGTTCAACACCCTTTCGCCGATGGTGAGCGTGCGTGCCTTGTAGTCCACATGCACGGCGCCAGCACCCGAGATGCAGCACTTGCCCATGCCACGCGCCACCACGGCCGCGTGCGAGGTCATGCCGCCGCGGGCCGTGAGAATGCCATTGGCCACGCTCATGCCGCGCAGGTCTTCGGGCGAGGTTTCCAGGCGCACCAGAATCACCGCCTGGCCGCGCTTGACCCATTCTTCGGCCTCGTCGGCAAAGAACACAATCTGCCCGGTGGCAGCGCCGGGTGAAGCCGGCAGGCCGCGTGCAATCACCTTGGCCGCTTGAATAGCTTTCGGGTCAAACACCGGGTGCAGCAGCTCGTTCAGGCGCTCGGGCGCGACGCGTGCGAGGGCGGTCTTCTCGTCAATCATGCCCTGCTGCAGCATCTCCATGGCAATGCGCACCATGGCCGCACCCGTGCGTTTGCCATTGCGCGTTTGCAGCATCCACAGCTTGCCTTCCTGGATGGTGAACTCCATGTCCTGCATGTCGCTGTAGTGGTTTTCCAGCTGGGTTTCGGCGGCCAGCAGTTGCTGGTAAATCTCGGGCATCAGCTCTTCCAGCGAGGGGAAGTCGCGCTTGCGCGTGGCCTCGTCCACCATCGCCAGTTGCGCCCAGCGCTGCGAGCCCAGGAGCGTGATCTGCTGCGGCGTGCGCACACCGGCCACCACGTCCTCACCCTGTGCGTTGATCAAAAATTCGCCGTTGAACACATCCTCACCCGTGCCGGCATCGCGCGAGAAGGCCACGCCGGTGGCACT